>NZ_JBJGXA010000015.1:0-102280 GCF_045107195.1 Erwinia sp. AnSW2-5 | reverse complement strand
TCCAGGTTTTGGGGTTCAGTTCATGCGGGAGCCGTTTTGCTTTGTGTCTGAGCTGTAATAAGCCGTTCGGGCGCGCTATAATAGGTGAATAAAACAGCAGGAGGTATGATGCCAGCCAAATCAACAGAGCAAACCAGTATGCTGAATCATAGTGATGCTTATCAGCGCTTTGAAGAGACTAAAAGAAAAAACTTTAGCAACAGTTCACGTCTGGAGGGTATCCGGCTGTCTGCGGATAAGGCCGACGTTACGCTGGAGGCTGTACTGAAACGGTATCAGACTAATGTGAATGGATAAGTATGATGCTTCTAACGATCATTACTGTTATCCCGGTTCTCTGGTATTACAAAATAAATTAGGTATTCAGGATGCAGATACGCTGATACAGGCAGAAAGAGATATCACCCGTATCAAGATTGAAGATATCCACTATTTTCCTCCTCCCTGGGATCTCACGTACTTCCAGCACCTCCATTCCATACTTTTTTCCGATCTGTACCCCTGGGCAGGTCAGCTCAGAACGGTTGATATTTCTAAAGGCGGAACACGCTTTTGTCGCAGCGGACGGATTATTCCTGAAATACAGAAACTGTTTCAGTTACTGGATCAAGAGCAGTGGCTTAGTGGTTTGTCACGCGAAGAATTTTGTCAAAAAATCGCTGAATACTACTGTGAATTCAATATGATCCATCCTTTTCGCGAAGGAAATGGCCGTGTGCAGCGTTTATTCTTCGAACATCTGACGTTGTCGGCAGGCTTTACACTCGATTGGGCCGATATCACGGTTGAAGAATGGATACAGGCAAATATTGATGGTGTGTTCGTGAATTATGCACCTATGCAGTCGATTTTCATGCGTATCGTCAGCTGACGTTTTTGTATTTTTTTACCAAAATAGCGTATCTTTGCTGGCAATTTCTGACCGGTCAAAAGGCTCGTTGTGTCGAATAAAGTTGCCCTGATCACCGGTGCCTCACGTGGTATCGGCCACCATCTTGCCCGCCATCTCTATGCTGCGGGCTATCACCTGATATTAATTGCACGGGATGCGCAGGCGCTGAACGCCTTCGCCAGCACCCTCGATCCTGCACGCGTGCAGACGCTGGCGCTGGATGTTTGCGATTATCCGGCGGTTGCACAACAGGTGCAGCAGGCGCTGAGCGCGCACTCACAGCTTGATGTGCTGATCAACGCGGCGGGGATCTTCCGTGCCGGATCAACGCAAACGCCGTTGGATGATTTCAGCGCCATGCTGGCGACCAACGTCACCGCCATTCACCATCTCTGCCAGCTGTGTGTTCCCTGGCTGTTGAAATCGCCTGAGGGCCGCATCTTTAATCTCGCGTCGGTGAGCGGCGTGCAGCCTTATGGCAGCGTGGCCAGCTATGCCGCCAGTAAGCATGCGCTGGTCGGATACAGCCGATCGATTGCGCGTGAGCTGGGTGCGCAGGGAATTAAAGTCACCACGCTCTGCCCCGATGTGGTGGATACCGATATGGCGCAGGGTTCGGGTCTGGCAGCCGATGAGATGCTGAGTACCGACGATCTCTGTCGCGCCGTTGATTTTGTGATGTCGTTGTCCCCGGCAGCGGTTGTCGAGCAACTCACCATTGGGCGGCAGTATCGCCCGCGTAAACCCGTCTGACCAGGAGACATTATGCTGGAACTGAAAGGGGTATCGCATGCTTATGGTGAGCGTAAAGTCCTCAATAATATCAATCTGCAACTGGCAGAAAAACGCATCGGTATCGTCGGCAGCAACGGTTGCGGCAAAAGTACCTTTGCCCGTCTGCTGAACGGCCTGCTGCTGCCGCAACAGGGCGAGGTACTGGTGGACGGGTTGAACACGCGTCAGCAGGGGAAAGCGGTACGGCGTAAAGTTGGCTTCGTGTTTCAGAACCCGGACAACCAGATCGTCTTCCCGGTGGTTGAGGAAGATCTCGCTTTCGGTATGAAAAACCTCGGGCTGTCCAAACAGGTGATCCGTGAACGTACCGATGCGGCGCTGGCCCGTTACGATATGCAGGATCTGCGTCAGCATCCGGCCCATCTGCTAAGCGGCGGGCAAAAGCAGCTGCTGGCGATCTCCGGTGTGCTGGTGATGGAACCGGAATATATCGTTTTTGATGAGCCAACCACGCTGCTCGATCTGCGTAATAAACGGCGCATTGCGCAGGCGATTGCCGATCTCGATCAGACAGCGATCGTGGTGTCTCACGATCTGGAATTTTTACAGGATTTCGATCGCGTGCTGGTGTTTGATCACGGCCAGGTGGTGATAGATGACGTACCCGCCGTGGCGCTGAAAGCGTATGTCAGGATGATGTCATGATGTTAAGCGATTACGTGCCGGGAAACTCGTTGGTCCACCGGCTGCCGCCTGGTCTGAAAATCCTCTCGCTGGCGCTGCTGGGGACGCTGCTGTTTGTCTTCCCCCGGCTGGAAACCTCGCTGGCGGCGCTGCTGCTGGTCGGGCTGCTTTACCCGCTGGCGCGTATCTCACCCCGTATTATGCTGTTACAGCTTAAACCGTTGTTATGGGTACTGGTGCTGCTGTTTGCCGTGCAGTGGTGGATGGTCAGCTGGCAGTCCGGCGTGCTGGTGATCGCGCGGCTGGCGGCGCTGATGCTGATGGCGGCGCTGGTGACCCTCACCACGCGCACCACGGAGATGATTGATGCGCTGGAGAAAGGGCTGTTCTGGTTGCGCTATTTACGCATCAATCCGGCGAAAGTCAGCCTGGCGCTGTCGCTGGCGATGCGTTTTATCCCGGTGCTGGCGGCGATTGTTGCTGAAGTGCGGGAGGCGCAAAAAGCGCGTGGGCTGGACCGCAGCCTGATCGCCATTGCCATTCCGGTGATCGTGCGTACCCTGAAAATGGCCGATGATATTGCGGCGGCGCTTGAAGCCCGCGCTTATGACCCCCAACTGCGCCGTGAGCGCACCGATGCTGAGAAAGTGAGAGGATCTTAATGTCCACCCGAGATATTGTTTATATTGCGCTGTTTGCCGCCATCACTGCCGCGCTGGGCCTGTTTCCGGCGTTCAGTCTGCCGGTGATTGCTGTGCCGATCACCGCGCAGACCTTAGGCCCGATGCTGGCCGGTGCCATTGCCGGGGCGAAGCGCGGTGCGCTGGCGCTGGTGCTGTTTGTGGTGCTGGTGGCGATTGGCCTGCCGCTGCTGGCAGGGGGGCGCGGTGGTCTGGGGATTTTCCTCGGCCCAAGTGGCGGCTTTATTCTGGCCTGGCCGCTGGCCGCGCTGCTAATTGGCTTCCTGTATCAGCGTAACCTGCGTTCACTGACGCTGGTCAAAGAGGTGCTGTTCCTGGTGTTGGGCGGGGTGGTATTAATCTACTCGGCGGGTATTCCGTGGATTGCGGCGGTTGCCGGATTGTCCCTGAAGCAGGCGGCGCTCGGCTCACTGGGCTTCCTGCCGGGCGATATTGTTAAAGTGGTGCTGGCGGTACTGATTATTCGTGCGGTACGCCGGGCGTATCCGACGCTGTAAGTAAACGGGTCGGGCATGCCCGACCCCTACGGGGATCTGTTCCGGGCATACGCGATGCTGTCTGCGTAGGGGCGAGGCATGCCTCGACCGGGTCTTGCCCGGAATAATGGATTACAGCCGCAGTAAAACCTTCCCTTTCAGCTCACCTGATTGCACGGCTTTCACCGCGTGGTCGATCTCTTCCAGCGCATATTCTGCGACAATTTCGGTGGCAATCACGCCGTCGCGGATCAGCGCCATCACTTCATTGATCTTACGCTGCACCACGCTTTTCTCGTGATTATGCACCCACAGGCGCAGATGGAAGTTCGAGAAGCGGATATCCGGGCGGCTGCGCCAGAAGGCTGGCGGGATCGGCTGACCCGACAGCAGGCCATAGTGGATAAACTGCCCACCCGGCATCAGTGCCTGAGCCAGCGTCAGCGACTCATCGCCGCCGATACAGTCGAAAATAGCCGCGATGCCGCCGCTTTGTGCGAATGCGGCCAGCGCCTGTGGGTAATCTTGCGCGCTGCTGTTCAGCACCTGCTCAGTGGCATATCCGCTGAATAAGCCGAGATTTTCTGCTTTACGCACAATCGCAATCGGCGTCAGCCCCAGATGATTGGCGATGCGGATCAGCATTTTGCCGATGGCCGAGTTCGCCGCATTGATGATGATGCGCATCCCAGGGGTGAAATGCATCTCCTCGGTCAGCATCAGCAGCGCGGTCATTGGGTTGACGTAGCTGGTCGCCGCCTGCTGGTCAGTGACGAAATCTGGCAGGGTGAAGCACCACTGCGGATCGCTGTCCTTATAACTCTGCCAGGCACCCATGCTACCGACGGGCAGTACACGCTGGCCGACAGGCAACCCGGACTCAATGCTCTGGCTGATTCTGCCCATGCCTTCGAAGCCTGGCACAAAGGGCAGGGCGATACGTGAACGATAGGCGCCAGAAATAGTAATAATATCAGAGGGGTTGATGGTGGCGAATGCCATTTTCACCCGCACCTGGCCTGCGGTTAATTCTGTGAGCTGGCTCGGTTCAAGCTGCATCACCTCACCGATATTGCCGAACTCCCGGACGACTGCTCTGGTGAATAAAGTCTCTTTCATGGTATATTTTCTTCAGTGTTGTCCGGTTGACAGGTTAATGATTTTTATGCAGGAACAGTATAATAGCGAAACATTTCGCGTATCAATGCGAGATATAGATTTAAACGGTCACGTGCATAATTCTGTTTATTTAGACTATTGCGAAGATGCCGTGGTTAATGCGTTTCGCCGCGCTGATATTCTGCCTTTATTTCGACCGCATACCGCCGGTGTGGCCTACCACGTGAAAAAATGCGAAGCCACTTTCTCTCATCCGCTGTCGGTGGATGACGTGGTGTTACCTCAGGTCTTGATTGAGAAAATCGGTAACAGCAGTTTAATTTTCACCATCCGGTTGATGAAGGACGATAAAACGACGCTGTGCGCCGAAGGCAAATTCATCTGGGTCTGCGTGAGTCTGACGGATAATAAGCCGTGTCCGATCCCGGATGAAGCCCGTCAGGCGCTCACCCGGCACTTTCCGTTTGTCGGGGCCTGAGCGTCATGCCGGTTCACGACAGAGTTAAGCATCATGCAGAAACCCATCCCGACCTGACCGCCGTTGATATTGAAGGCAAAACGCTAAGCTGGCAGCAGCTGTGGCAGCGTGCGCAGGCACTGTACCAGCAGCTGCGCCAGACGTCGTCTGCCCGCGAA
This sequence comes from Erwinia sp. AnSW2-5, assembly GCF_045107195.1. NCBI lineage: Bacteria > Pseudomonadati > Pseudomonadota > Gammaproteobacteria > Enterobacterales > Erwiniaceae > Erwinia > Erwinia sp. AnSW2-5. Next base: position 97,037 of record NZ_JBJGXA010000015.1, on the reverse strand, counting down.
AATTGCATTGTGGCGATGGCGATCGGTAACGATATTACCTTCCCCGTTGCCTGGCTGGCAGCCACTGCGCAGCCTTTTACGGCGGCGATTATCGATCCTCAGGCGCCAGCGGAACAACGTCACGATATGCTGCAACGGCTGGCTCCGGATCTGCTGCTGCTGAAAGCAGAGGACCGGGCGCTGATCGCACAGGCTGAACAGCTGGCGATCCGCTGGCTTGCCGTCGATGGCGAACCCGATCCACAGATTGTGCCGGACGATCCTGCGTTTACCGCCGGGATGCAGGCTGACACGCCGTTTCTGATTAACTTTACCTCCGGTACTACCAGCTTGCCGAAAGCCTTTATCCGGTCGCGACGATCCTGGCGCTGTAGCTTTGAAAACGGTGAAGCGCTCTTTGGCTTAAAACATGCACCCTCGACGCTGTTTCCCGGTCCGCTTGCGCACGGTATTGGTCTCTACTGCCTGAATGAAACACTGTACGCCGGAGGCACCTTCTACAGCCCCGGTCAGTGGCAGCCTGCGGCGGCGCTGGCACTGATTGCGCAGCGACAGATCGAACGGCTGGTGGTGGTCCCGACGATGATCGCCGGGTTTGCCCGCGTGGCCGAAGGCGGCACGTATCCCAGCCTCAAGCGCCTGTTAAGTGCCGGGGCCAAGCTGGAACTGAACCACTATCGTCAGGCGCGCGCCCTGTTTCCTGCGGCCCGTATGCAGGAGTATTACGGGGCTTCCGAATTGGGCTTTATTGCCGTTTCTACTTTGCAGGATGCGCATATCAGCGCATCACTGGCGACGGTCGGCCAGGCGTTCCCCGGCGTGGAGATTAGCATCCGTAATGATCAGGGAGCGGTGCTTCCTGCGAATCAACCGGGCACTATCTATATTACCAGTGAACAAATTATCGAGCGTTATTTGTGGGGCGATGACGGCAGCGCGTTCATTAAATATCAGTCAACGGCGACGGTGGCCGATATTGGTTATCTCGATGACGATAACTGCCTGCATGTGATTGGCCGTCGGGGAAATATGATCCTCAGCGGTGGCAATAATATTTATCTCTCTGAAATAGAGTCCGCGATTAAATCACTGCCGGGCATTATTGAAGCCGTAGTGATTGCCGTTGATGATGATTATTTGGGTAAGAAGATGGTCGCTATTGTTGAAGGCGAACCGGAAGCGCTGAAACAGTTACCCCAACGTTGCCGATCGCTGCTGGCGAAATATAAAGTCCCGCGCCAGTTTTATCATATTTCACACTGGCCCCTGACGCCGAGCGGTAAAATAAAACGCGCCGAGCTGGAAAATAGGATCGCACAACATGGCAGCAGCACAGACCTTACTGAATTATCAGCCTGAGGATGACTGGCAGCCGGTGATCGTCGTCGCCCGACGCACCCCGGTTGGTAGAGCTTATGGTGCTTTTGACGGTGTGCCGATGGCTGCACTGCTGGCACCGTTGTTTGAGCACATCATGGCAGCCCTGCCAGCGGGTTCTACCGCCATTGATGAAGTGATTATCGGTAATGCGACGGGCGGCGGCGGCAATATTGCCCGGCTGGCAGCGCTGGCGGCGGGCTTACCGCTCTCTGTACCTGCCGTTACGGTGGATCGCCAGTGTGGTTCCGGGCTGGAGGCGGTGATCAACGCCTGCCGTCTGGTGCAGGCCAGAGCAGGGGAGTGCTATCTGGCGGGCGGTGTTGAAAGTGTCAGTACCGCGCCGTGGCGCGTGGAAAAACCCGCATCGCTGAAACAGATGCCGCGCTTCTACGGGCGGGCACAGTTCTCACCTGATGATATCGGTGACCCGGAGATGGGCATTGCTGCCGAGAATGTGGCGCGCCAGTGTGGCATCAGCCGGGAGCGTCAGGATCAGTTTGCCCTGCGCAGCCATCAGCGCGCGCTGGCGGCACAGCAGCAGGGCGCATTTCGCCAGGAGATTGTTCCGGTGAGCGTCAGAGGACGCCAGGTAGAAGACGATGAGTGCCCGCGTGCCGACACCTCGCTGGCTAAGCTGTCGGCCTTGTCACCTGTGTTTGCCGCTGACGGAACGGTGACGGCGGGCAACTGCTGCCCGCTGAATGATGGCGCATCGCTGCTGTTGGTGATGAGCCGCCGCCTGGCACGTGCCAGCGGTTTTACTGAAGGACTGCTGTTTGCCGATGCCTCTAGCGCGGGCGTCGATCCTAATTTGCTGGGCCTCGGGCCGGTGCCCGCTACGCAGAAGCTGTTGGCACGCCAGCCGGGCCTGGCGTTGGATCAGGTTGATGTGATTGAGTTTAACGAAGCCTTCGCGGCCCAGGTGCTGGGTTCCATTGATGCGCTGCACATTGATGAGCTGAAGATTAACCAGCAGGGCGGCGCGATTGCGCTGGGGCACCCTTATGGCGCATCAGGCGCGATGATGGTCACGCGCCTGTTCAGCCAGCTGGTGGGCAAGCCGCGCAGTGATGGCTTTGGTCTGGCGATGCTGGGCATCGCCGGAGGGCTGGGATTAAGTGCGTTATTTAGAGCTGTGCGGCTCTGAACTTATTTTCCGCGCCACTGCGGAGCGCGCTTTTCGCTGAAGGCGAGCAGGCTTTCCTGATAATCAAGGCTCGCCTGAAGCTGCTGTAGCTCCGCAACGCTGCTTTGGCGAAGATCCTGTGCGTGGGCTTCTTTCAGCAGGACGTTACAGGCCTGAACGGCCAGCGGCGCGTTGCGGTTGAGGCTGGCAGCCAGCGTCAGTGCATTTTCCAGAAGGTCTTCCGCTGTCGCAACCTGGTAAAATAACCCCAACGCCAGCGCACGCTGCGCGTTCATGGGTTCACCGATAAGCAGCATCTCTCGTGCAACGCTGGCAGGCAGCCGTGTTGCCAGCTGGCCGATGGCCCCGCCAAGCGGCAGCAGGCCATGCTTCACTTCGGGGAGCGCGATTTTCACCTGTTCAGCGGCAATAATAAAATCACATTCCAGCGCCAGTTCCAGTCCGCCGCCAAAGGCATGACCATTCAGTGCCGCAATCCAGATTTTACGCCGGGGCAGATATTGCAACGGATTAAAGCCACCGTGCGAATTGATCAGGCTTTTGCCCCCGTCGGTAAAGGCTTCCTGAAGATCGGCACCGCCACAAAACACGGTGCCGCTGCCGGTGAGGATCACGGTGCGGATATCGGCCTGCTGTTCGCACCAGTTCAGGCACTGTTCCAGCTCGCTAATCATCACGGCGTTATAGGCATTACTCGCGGCGGGGCGATGCAGCGTCAGGCGCGCAACGTGGGGGATGGGGCGGTCGCAGCGGACCAGTTGCGTGTTTGGTTGTTCGCTATTCATCGTGGCGCACCGTGGTTCAGCAAGGGATTTGAGTGTATCACGGCACGGTTGGCCTGCTGTAACCACTCAATAAAGCAGCGTAGCGCGGCGGAGTGGTATTTGCGGCTGGGATAATAGAGCCAGAAGCTTTCAGCCGGGGCGGCATACTCTGTCAGCAGCTCCACCAGTTCCCCGCTCGCCAGGGCGCTTTCGGCCAGGTTACGCAACACAAAGGCAATTCCTGCCCCGGCTTGTGCGGCCTGTATCATCATCTGATCGTTATCCAGCGTCAGATTGCCTTTGACCGCAATCTCCCTCAGCTTGCCCTGCACCTGGAACTCCCATTTATATTGCATCCCGCTGGGAAAGCGTCGCTGGATGCAGGGATAGTCCGGCAGTCCATCCGGATGCTGCGGCGCACCGTGACGGGCAATAAACGCCGGACTGGCAATCACTGCGCCAGTGATGGGTAAACCAAAGGGGATCGCCACCATATCCTGCGGAATGACGTTGCCAAAGCGTACCCCGGCATCAAAACCCTCTTCTACGATGTTCACAAAGCCGTCGCTGGTGGCGATCTCCAGGGCAATGTCGGGGTAATGCTGGCGGAACGGCAGCAACACAGGATGCAGAGCAAGGGCTTCTGCATTGCGCGGCATATTGAGACGCAGCGTACCACGCGGATCGGCACGCCAGGTGTTCAGCTCATCAACCGCACTGGAAAGATCGACCAGCGCGGGTTCAATACGTGCCAGAAAAGCGCGGCCCGCCTCGGTTAACGACACGCTGCGCGTGGTGCGGTTCAGCAACCGCAGGCCGATACGTTGTTCCAGGTTCGTGATGGTATGACTCAGCGTCGAAGGCGTGACGTTGCGCTCCTCTGCCGCCTTACGGAAGTTGAGATGGCGGGCAATGGCAGCGAAAATCTCTAATTCCTGTAGCGTGGCGCGATTTTTCATATTGATGATAATTTTTCACTAAAGCGCTTAGATAGCGTCAATTGTTGATTTAAACCGGGGTAAGTATAACGACATTGTCGCTAATCAACCGGATAAAAATGATGAAACAGAGAACATTAGGCAGTGAACATTTTCAGGTTTCCGCTCTCGGCCTGGGATGTATGGGAATGAGTTTTGCCTACGGACAGCCGGGCGATGAACAGCAGATGATCAAAACGCTGCATCGCGCCTTCGATCTGGGGGTGGATTTTCTGGATACGGCGGAGGTTTACGGGCCGTTCGCCAATGAGTCTCTGATTGGTAAAGCGCTAAAAGGTCATGCAGGTAAGGTAAAGATGGCGACCAAATTTGGTTTTCATATCACGGATGAGGGGGAAGGCTGGGAACGTATTAAAGGAGTGAACAGCCAGCCTGCCACTATTCGTGCTTCGGTAGAGGCGTCCTTACAGCGTCTGGGCGTAGAAGTGATTGACCTCTATTATCAGCACCGCCTCGACCCGGCGGTAGCGGTGGAGGACGTGGTGGGAACCATGGCGGATCTGGTACGTGAGGGGAAAGTGCTGCATCTGGGCTTGTCAGAGATTTCCAGCGAAACATTACAGCGCGCGCATGCGGTGTACCCGATTACCGCCGTACAGAGTGAGTATTCATTGTGGTCGCGCGAGCCTGAGCACAGCTTACTCTCTACCTGCCGGCAGCTTGGTGTTGGTTTTGTTCCTTATAGCCCTCTGGGGCGGGGTTTCCTTTCAGGGAAGCTGCCTGCGTTGGGAGCGGATGACTTCCGCCATTATCTGCCGCGCTTCCAGAAAGAGGCACTGTCCCACAATCTTGCGTTGGTGGAACAGTTAAAGGAAGTGGCTTACGGCTATTCGTGTAGCGCGGCCCAGCTGGCGCTGGCCTGGGTGCTGGCGAAAGGGGATGACATTGTGCCTGTTCCGGGTGCCAGTAAAATTCCCCATTTGGAAGATAATTGCCGCGCCGTCGATATCCGTCTGGCGGAGGATGATCTTGCCCTGCTCGATCGGCTGTTTGCGGCGGAGAATATTATCGGAGAACGCTATACGCCACAGGAGCTTATGCTGGTGGAGAGTGATCTACCCCGCTAAGCATTGATCACTTCAATCATTTCTCACGTTGAGCGGCATGTTTCCGTTTTGGCCATCCTGGTGGCTCACGTGTTGATTGATACATGTGCATGTTAAAAATAAGTGCTGGCAGAAGGTGGTCGCAGCGTTATTTATTTTTCAGTAATGGCTATCCTGGCATGAATATTGACTTTTACCTTGGTTTTCGGCCATTTATAATAATGTTACCGCCGGGTTTACTGACAAATGGCGTTTATATCACCAGATTTCCGCTTTGCGCGACAATTGAGGTGATAAATACTGATAATAATCACATGGCATTAAAAACAGTATTGACTCTTATTTTTAAAGCAGTAGATTAGAACTCACAGCACGGGAATATTACCGGGTTGTGTCAGAGTAAAGTTTAATTTTTATTTTGCGATGAAGGTCACGAAGCATTTTTGTATGGGAGAGTCGTTGTGAGTTCAGTTTGATATCAACTCGCTCCGATGATGCTTAAGGCCACGCAGTCAGTTGCAAAATCGCAGGGTGGGAACGTAAGCGCGATGACATAAGGCTATGTTTTACCGATATATGCGAGTCTGAATGTTGTGATTGTTCATAATAAGTCACAATGGAAGTCAAGCCACGTATTAAAGAGTCTACGTCGCGTTGGGTGTGTACTTGTTTAACCGGCCATGTCTTTCGACAGGCATGATGATGTTAACTGTCATTTATGGAGGTAAGCTAGAATTTTAGTCATTAATACTATCCGTAATAAACACGTACATTTGACGAAGTATTAATAGAAGTCATTACTCGTTAAGTTCATTAATGTTAAAGTTTGAGTTAGCAGTACCCTAAAAGCCCTGGCAATCTCTGTCAGGGCTTTTATCATTTAAGCTTGGTGACATTTTCATTAGCTTACCCGCACGGGCACTTATCCTTCACGGCATCCTGCTGACAGGAAGTGAACCATAAAGTTCAAAAAATATAAGTGAAATGAATCCTTGCTTGTTCAGTCTTATCCGATCTACTATGTTTGCATCGGTTTGGAATACAGACCTTATGAAAGCAGTTTTAGTAAAGCAGTCCTCAGTACAAGTGTTATCACAGATATCCCTTCATCGAGAGCCTCCTCCTAAGTGCCCATAAGTTTAAATCTGATGAACAGGCCATGTTCGCCATGCATAAGTGGCTCAAAAATTGAAAGGAAATATCTATGTCTAACAAAATGACTGGTTTAGTAAAATGGTTTAACGCTGATAAAGGCTTCGGTTTCATCACTCCAGCAGACGGCAGCAAAGATGTATTCGTACATTTCTCTGCTATCCAGAGCAGCGATTTCAAAACCTTAGATGAAGGCCAGAAAGTTGAGTTCTCTATCGAGAACGGCGCTAAAGGTCCATCAGCTGTAAACGTTATCGCTCTGTAATTTGCGATAATCTCGCTAACACTGACGACAGCGATGATGGCAGTAGCCTGAGCAGTGATGTGTTAGTGATAAAAAAGCCGCCAAGTGCGGCTTTTTTTGTTTTTATCCCCTGCCAAAAGACATCTCCTTTGTGTGCATCCCGTCATTTCCCATCTCCGATAAGTTATTGAACTGCCCATTAAAATAAGCTGCATTTATTTCCACAGGTAATAGCGGGGGATTGGTGTGCGGCAGGAATGCGGTTTTTTTAGTCGCAAGTGAAGAACAACCAATGTGTTCATTCTGAAAAACCAGTTAAAAACGCTGGTAAACAGCTTTTTTTCCCATAAAAACTGTCAGGCTATTGATGTTGCTTTTTTGTAAACAGATTAACACGCAACCGAAATCCTGCTATGCTGGCCCTCGCGGAACCGGGCACCTTACCCTACACATGGATTGTTTTCACTTTGCGGTGACTCAGGTAGCCCGGGATGCTAAATACAATGAGAGCGAGGAGAACGTCGTGCTAGAAGAATACCGTAAGCACGTTGCCGAGCGTGCTGCCCAGGGGATTGTTCCAAAACCGTTAAATGCTTCCCAAATGGCCGCGCTGGTTGAACTGCTAAAAGCCCCTCCAGCGGGTGAAGAAGAATTTCTGTCCGATCTGTTAATCAATCGAGTGCCACCGGGCGTTGACGAAGCCGCGTATGTTAAAGCCGGTTTCCTGGCTGCTGTCGCGAAAGGCGAAACAACTTCTCCTCTGGTTACTCCTGAACTGGCTATCAAGCTGCTGGGCACCATGCAGGGCGGCTATAACATCCATGCGCTGATTGACGCGCTTGATGATGAAAAGCTGGCTCCGATTGCCGCTGAAGCGCTGTCCCACACGCTGCTGATGTTCGACAACTTCTACGATGTCGAAGAAAAATCCAAAGCTGGCAACCCACACGCGAAAAAAATTATTCAGTCGTGGGCCGATGCCGAATGGTTCCTGAAGCGTCCTAAACTTGCAGAAAAAATCACCGTAACCGTGTTCAAAGTGACCGGCGAAACCAATACCGATGACCTCTCTCCGGCACCGGATGCATGGTCTCGCCCGGATATTCCACTGCACGCGCTGGCGATGTTGAAAAACGCCCGTGAAGGCATCGAACCCGACGATGCTGGTAACGTAGGCCCGATCAAACAGATCGAAGCATTACAGGCAAAAGGCTTCCCGCTGACCTACGTTGGTGATGTGGTCGGTACCGGCTCTTCACGTAAATCCGCCACCAACTCGGTGCTGTGGTTTATGGGCGACGATATTCCTTACGTGCCAAACAAGAAGGGCGGTGGCGTCTGCCTCGGCGGTAAAATCGCACCTATCTTCTTTAACACGATGGAAGATGCGGGCGCACTGCCGATTGAAGTTGATGTTGACCGCCTTAATATGGGCGATGTCATCGACATCTATCCGTATAAAGGTGAAGTACGCAATCACGACACCGACGAAGTGCTGGCTAACTTTGAACTGAAAACCAACGTGCTGTTGGATGAAGTTCGTGCTGGTGGCCGTATTCCACTGATCATCGGCCGTGGCCTGACCACCAAAGCCCGCGAATATCTGAATCTGCCGCACAGCGATGTGTTCGAGCAGGCGAAAGATGTAGCGGCAAGCACCCGTGGTTTCTCACTGGCGCAGAAAATGGTCGGTCGAGCATGCGGCGTTGATGGTGTGCGCCCTGGCGCCTACTGCGAACCGAAAATGACCTCGGTTGGCTCGCAGGACACCACCGGTCCAATGACCCGTGATGAACTGAAAGATCTCGCCTGCCTCGGCTTCTCTGCGGATCTGGTGATGCAGTCCTTCTGCCACACTGCGGCTTATCCGAAGCCGGTCGACGTGACCACGCACCATACGCTGCCTGACTTCATCATGAACCGTGGTGGTGTGTCTCTTCGCCCGGGTGATGGCATTATTCACAGCTGGCTGAACCGTATGCTGCTGCCGGACACCGTTGGCACGGGTGGTGACTCTCACACCCGTTTCCCGATTGGTATTTCCTTCCCGGCGGGTTCAGGCCTGGTGGCATTTGCCGCTGCGACTGGCGTGATGCCACTGGACATGCCTGAGTCAGTTCTGGTGCGCTTCAAAGGTAAGATGCAGCCGGGGATCACCTTGCGCGATCTGGTGCATGCAATCCCGCTCTATGCGATCAAAGCGGGCCTGCTGACCGTTGAGAAGAAAGGGAAGAAAAACATCTTCTCTGGCCGCATTCTGGAAATTGAAGGTCTGCCGGATCTGAAGGTTGAGCAGGCATTTGAATTGTCAGATGCATCTGCTGAACGTTCTGCCGCCGGTTGTTCTATCAAACTGAGCAAAGATCCGATCATTGAGTATCTGAACTCGAACATTGTGCTGCTGAAGTGGATGATCTCTGAAGGTTATGGCGATCGTCGTACAATCGAGCGCCGTATTCAGGGCATGGAAAAATGGCTGGCCGACCCGCAGCTGCTGGAAGGCGATGCGGATGCAGAATACGCTGCGGTGATCGACATCGATCTGGCCGATATTAAAGAGCCGATTCTGTGTGCGCCGAACGACCCGGATGATGCCCGTCTGCTGTCTGACGTGCAGGGCACAAAAATCGATGAAGTCTTTATCGGTTCCTGCATGACCAACATCGGTCACTTCCGTGCTGCCGGTAAGCTGCTGGATGCGCATAAAGGCCAGCTGCCTACGCGTCTTTGGGTGGCTCCGCCAACCAAGATGGATGCGGCACAGCTGACCGAAGAAGGTTACTACAGCGTGTTCGGTAAGAGCGGGGCGCGCATTGAAATCCCAGGTTGTTCACTGTGCATGGGTAACCAGGCGCGTGTGGCAGATGGCGCAACGGTGGTCTCGACCTCCACGCGTAACTTCCCGAACCGTCTGGGAACGGGTGCCAATGTGTTCCTGGCATCTGCCGAGCTGTCAGCGGTCGCTTCTCTGCTGGGCAAACTGCCAACGCCGGAAGAGTATCTGACGTTTATGGACCAGGTGGATAAAACCGCTGTGGATACCTATCGTTACCTGAACTTCGACCAGCTGAGTCAGTACACTGATAAAGCCGACGGCGTGATTTTCCAGACCGCGGTTTAATCCACAGTCAGCGCTGACAAAACCGGGCCATGTGCCCGGTTTTTTTATGTGCTCAGTGGATAGCCGCGATCTCGAACTTCACCTGATAGCCCGCTTTGGCCAGCAGTGTGACGAGTTTATCCAGACTGAACAGAGGGTACTTTCCGCTACGAATTTCGGAAATGCGTGAAACGGTGACACCGAGCAGAACGGCGGCGTCTTTCAGCGGCATGCCGTCAATTTTTTCCTGCAAAGCCATCAGTAATTATTACGTAATTTTGTGTAGCATGGTGAACGGGCATTACCGTTGTACCGGGCGGAACATGCCATGAGGGAAAGCGGGCAGGCCAGTATTTTCACTGTTTCGTTACCAATAGTGGAAAGCACTACGTAAAACCCCCTGCTTTTCCCGCGCCGGGCTGCGATAATGCGTGCCAAAGCTCAGTATTGTCGCGGCAGACGCGCAAAATATGGTTGAGCCTGTGAGCAGGCTGGCCGGGAGGAAAGCGCGATGGAATATGAATTTTTAAGAGATATCACCGGTGGTGTGAAGGTACGTATGACGATGGGCCACGAAGCCGTCGGTCACTGGTTTAATGATGAAGTGAATGAAGACCTCACCCTGCTGGATGAGGTCGAAGCGGCAGCTGAAGACGTTAAAGGCAGCGTGCGTCAGTGGCAGCGTGTGGGCAAAGAGTACACGCTGTTGCTGGATGAAGAAGAAGTGATGATCCGTTCAAACCAGCTCAACTTTGAAGGCGATGAGATGGAAGAGGGGATGAATTACTACGATGAAGAGAGCCTGTCCTTCTGCGGCGTGGAAGACTTTCTGGCGGTAATTGCCGCTTACCGGGAGTTTTTGCAGGGGCGTTAAACATGCGTCGCGGGCTGCCCTTTTTTCAGTGAGTAGATGTGTTTCAAAAGTGCTGTGGCAAAAGATCGCGTAGGGGCTGACCCTCTTTTCCGGTCAGCCCGTTGCAGTCTACGTTGCGGTCTACAGTGACGCGCCGCCACACATCACCAGTTCCTGCCCGGTGATGGCGGCGGCGGCGGGCGACAGCAGATACCCCACCAGTTCGGCCACTTCCTGCGGTTGAATAAAGCGTCCGATAGGCGGCAGCTTCGGTGGCGATCCTTCACGTCCGGGGCTGTTCAGCATCGGCGTTTGCGTGGCGCCAGGGGCAACAATATTGGCTGTTACCCCGCGTGGTGCCAGCTCTGCCGCCCAGCTACGAACCATACCAATCATGGCCGATTTAGTGGCGACATACTGGCAGCTTAAAATTAAAAAAGCGACCCGAAGGTCGCCTTGTTACTGATATCAATACATCCTATCAGCTACTGCGTTTTCAATCCCAACGAGGGAATATTTCGGCCGTAATAAATCTCACGCATCTCTTTCCACAGTAAATCTGTTATACGCTTATGCTCCTGCGGACTCAGATCGGCGGGTTCGGTATTAAACAGATAGTGTTTCAGATCGAACTCTTTCAACAGCATTTTGGTGTGGAAGATGTTTTCCTGATACACATTCACATCCATCATGTCGTACATCGATTTCATATCATCAGACATGAAATTCTGAATCGAGTTAATCTCATGATCGATAAAGTGTTTCACCCCGTTCACGTCGCGGGTAAATCCACGTACGCGATAATCGATGGTGACAATATCGGATTCCAGCTGGTGGATTAAATAGTTCAGCGCTTTCAGCGGGGAAATCACACCGCAGGTCGACACTTCAATATCTGCACGGAAGGTACACAGGCCGCCTTCAGGGTGGCTTTCCGGGTAGGTGTGAACGCAGATATGACTTTTGTCGAGGTGCGCCACAACGGAATTTGGCAGCGGGCCAGGATGTTCGGAGGTATCGATGTCGCGCGGGTCGATGGGTTCTTCGCTGACCAGAATCGTGACGCTGGCACCCTGTGGCTCATAATCCTGGCGCGCGATATTCAGCACGTTGGCACCGATAATTGAGCAGGTCTCGCTCAGGATCTCGGTCAGGCGGTTAGCATTATACTGCTCATCAATGTATGCAATATATCCGTCACGTTCCGCATCAGTGTTTGCGTAACAGATATCATAGATACAAAAACTCAGGCTTTTCGTCAGGTTGTTGAAGCCATGTAGTTTAAGTTTTTGCAATTTCGTTCACCCCCTTAAAATGCCCGGTTAGTCGGCCAGCGCATTTAACAGATATTGCGGCAGGGCAAAGCTGCCAGTGTGGATCGCCGGATTGTAGTAACGGCAGGTCAGGCCCGCTTGTGCAAAGCGTGAGGTAATGGTTGCTGCATCGAGCTGGCGCAGCGCGGAATTATCACTGGCCCAGGCAAAGGTCATAATGCCGCCGTAGTAGGTCGGGATCGCAGCCTGGTAGAAGCTGACATCAGCGAAATAGTGGCTGAGTTTACGATGGCTGTTGACCGCTTCATCCTGCTGCAGGAAACAGACGCCGTTTTGCGCCACGAAGATGCCATTCGGGTTCAGGCAACGGTGGCAACCCTCATAAAAGTCTGAAGTGAACAGGCTTTCTCCCGGCCCAATCGGGTCGGTGCAGTCGGAGATAATAACATCGAATTTTTCGCTGGTTTGCTTAACGAAATTCACACCGTCGTCAATCACCAGGGTGAAGCGCGGGTCGTCATAGGCGCCCTGGCTGTGGTTCGGCAGGTGCGCTTTGCAGAAGGTCACCACGCCAGCATCGATTTCGACCATGGTGATCTGTTCGATGTTTTTATGCCGGGATACTTCCCGCAGCATGGCTCCGTCACCGCCGCCGATGATCAGCACACGCTTTGCTGCACCGTGGGCCAGCAGCGGAACATGGGTCATCATCTCGTGATAGATAAACTCGTCGCGTTCGGTGGTTTGTACCACGCCGTCCAGCGCCATCACCCGGCCTAATGCCGCATTCTCGAAGATAATCAGATCCTGGTGTTCGGTCTGTTCGCGATACAGTACGTTGTCGACAGAAAAATACTGTCCGAATCCGGCATGAAGCGTTTCATACCACATTTCTTTATCGGTCATGGTGGGGTTTTTCCTACTCAGCCGCGAAAAATGGGCCAGTATCATAGCGATTAATGACCGTGGTTGCACGGTCAAATCAGCAGCAGGAGGGTGAGAGAACGATTACTTCACGTACGCCAGCAGGCTTAAAGAATCGCGTGCCAGAGATTTACACTTAGTATCGTTCGGGACGGCGATACCGCTGAGATCGCGATAGCTGTCTTCACCTAATGCCTTCATATTGAAACTGTTGTAATTGGTTAAATCCCAACGATTTTGTTGTGCGAAAAACACCAATGCGCGGCGGATTTGCCCATCAGGGAGATCCTGGTAACCACAATCGTTTTTCAAATAAACAAATACGGCGGTTAAATCTGCCAAATCTTCTGCTTCCGATTCGCTCAGTGCGAAACTGGTGGAGGAGAAGCCAAACAGCCCTAACAGCAACAGAGCCTTGATGCTTTTCTTCATGGTTTATCTCATACGTGTGCAATAACCAGACGTTAGCACAGTTCACGCCGGGTGCCAGCCACTTTTCAGACAGAACAGTCCTTAAGGGCTTATCCCGCCCCTTTTTTAACGGGCTTGACCTTCCTCCAGGGGCAGGGTTTATGCTGTCAGTCACTATCAATATCTGACACAGACATCTGGCACAAGGAATGAATAAGGAATGGATGATGCAACGTCGTGATTTTATCAAATTAAGCGCCGCTATCGGTGCAGCCAGTGCATTGCCACTGTGGAGCCGTTCATTAATGGCGGCGGAACAGCGCCCGCTGTTGCCGATCCCTACGTTACTGACTGCCGATGCGCGCAGTGAAATCACCCTGATCGCCCAGGCCGGTAACAGCCAGTGGCACGATAAAAAGGTGCCCAGCTGGGGTTATAACGGCAGCCTGCTTGGCCCGGCGATCCAGTTGGATCGTGGCAAAGAGGTCAATATTACCGTGCATAATCGCCTGCCTGAAGCAACGACGGTTCACTGGCACGGTATGGAACTGCCAGGCAACGTTGACGGCGGGCCGCAGGCGCGGATTGAACCGAACAGCAGCCGCAAGGTGACGTTTACACCCGATCAACCGGCCGCGACCTGCTGGTTCCATCCGCATCAACATGGCCGCACCGGTTACCAGGTGGCGCAGGGGCTGGCTGGGCTGGTGCTGATCAATGACCCGGAGAGCGGCAAGCTACTGCTGCCCAAACTGTGGGGCGTTGATGACATTCCGGTGATTTTGCAGGATAAACGCCTGAGCGCTGATGGCAGCCACATCGACTATCAGCTGGATATCATGAGTGCAGCGGTGGGCTGGTTTGGCGATACGATGCTGACCAATGGCGCCATTTACCCGCAGACCGGCGTACCGCGCGGCTGGCTGCGCCTGCGTCTGCTGAATGGCTGCAACGCCCGTTCGCTCAATCTGACCACCAGCGATCAGCGCCCGATGTATGTGATTGCCAGTGATGGCGGCCTGCTGGCTGAGCCGGTGCCGGTCAGCGAACTGCCGATGATGCCGGGTGAACGTTATGAGGTGCTGGTGGATACTTCTGACGGTAAACCCTTTGATCTGCAAACGTTGCCAGTGCGTCAGATGGGCATGACGCTGAAGCCTTTCGATCAGCCGCTGCCGGTGCTGGCGATTAACCCTCTGCGTGTGCTGGCCAGCGGTACGCTACCGGATAAGCTGGTGGATCTGCCTGCCGTTCCTGCGACCGAAGGGCTGAAAACCCGTTGGATGCAATTAATGATGGACCCGGAACTCGACCGTCGCGGCATGATGGCGCTGATGGAAAAATACGGACATGCATCGATGGCGGGTATGGCGATGGATGGGCACGACAGCGGTAAAGCAACCAGCCCGGCCAAATCTGATATGGCTGGGATGGATCACGGCAGTATGCCTGGGATGGATCATGCCAAACCCGTGAAAGGTTATGACTTCCATAACGGCAATCAGATTAACGGCGTGGCTTTTAATATGGATAAACCGTCGTTTGAGGTGGCGAAGGGCGAGTATGAGAAGTGGACCATTTCAGGCGAAGGCGACGAGATGCTGCACCCGTTCCATATTCACGGCACCCAGTTCCGCATTCTGTCGGAAAACGGCAAACCGCCAGCGGCACATCGCAGTGGCTGGAAAGATACGGTACGCGTAGAGGGCTGGCGCAGTGAGGTGCTGGTACGCTTCAATCATCAGGCTGACGCCGCCAATGCCTATATGGCGCACTGCCATCTGCTGGAGCATGAAGATACGGGCATGATGCTGGGCTTTACCGTGGCGTAACCCCTGACGTGACAGACCCTTTTTTTAGATGCGTTTTTATCTGACTGATTTATATCAGTAAATGAAAACTACAATAAAAAAGGGTCTGGCACGATAAAAGAGGAAAAAAGTTAGTAAGTCAATGGGTTAAGTTTATAAGGTAACGGTTCACTGCCGTACAGGCAGCTTAGAAAATTCTGGCATCTGATAACGCCAGAAATCGCCGGTTCACTGCCGTACAGGCAGCTTAGAAATTCAAAATCTGACTCACTACCTTTGATGTAATGTTCACTGCCGTACAGGCAGCTTAGAAAGTCTGGTTCAATGCCCATCGACATTCCTGTCTGTTCACTGCCGTACAGGCAGCTTAGAAAAAAATATTGAATGCTCCGCTCGTCCATCACTTGTTCACTGCCGTACAGGCAGCTTAGAAAAAACTCTTCAACATCAGGGATCCAGTCAGGTCGTTCACTGCCGTACAGGCAGCTTAGAAATGACGGAAGAAGTTAGCTGGCTTATGCCGCTCGTTCACTGCCGTACAGGCAGCTTAGAAAATAGCAGGCTTGTTAATCATTTGATTGACTTGTGTTCACTGCCGTACAGGCAGCTTAGAAATTATGAAACAGGATCTATACCCCGCTTACGTTGTTCACTGCCGTACAGGCAGCTTAATAAATTGGTACTGGTAGGCTAAAGCCTGAATGCAGGCTGACTTCCATACAGGTAGATAAAAATCAGGGCGAGCATTGATTGAATCCCAAATCATTAAAATTGATAAATGCGTCGGATTATACTGCCGCACGAGATGCTTAGAAATATTATGATATAATCGGATATCGTCGTGTAATCCTCACTGTTGTTCAGTTTTCTCACCAGGTATTATAAATTTTTCTTTGATTTTCCTCGCCACTTAAGTTCACTGGGAGGGGGCGTTGATGAAAATACTCATTTCTTGGTTTTTATTTTTTGTCATTTTTTATCTTATGATTGAATTTTTTGTCAGGTTATTGGGAGAGGAGTTTAACCAGGATAGCGCCGTGGTGTTGTCTTTTACTTTCTCTGGTGTTATAGCTTTTATTTTTACGAAAATTAAAAAACATCATTAATAATAAATCATAATTTTCTGCGAAAAGAATATCTCATTTTTAGCATCCTGACTCTCCGTGTCCCAGCCCTTTCATTTCACAAAATCCGGGAGCTTTTCCTGACCATGAACCACTGCCGTTCCATGTTGGTCCCATTGGAATAGTTGGAATGGGGACATTAACAGGACCATGATTAATGGCTCCTTGCACGACCGTTTGTACAGCAGCACTACCTGCACCAATTAATGCACCACCTGGACCGCCAGTCACCGCGCCAAACCCGGCTCCCCACGCAATGCTACTTGCCAGGTCATGCCCTAACTGTTTGTTTGCATCTCCGGCACCGACTATTTTATATAATAAATCATTTGCAATTCTTTCCATTTTCATAACCTCTATAAATAGAATATAAAATTAAATTTATGCCTATTGCCACCAGTATGGAGCAAATGCAATTTAAGAGAAAAAACCCATCAACAGGGAGGTTGTTGTAGGGGGATGATGTTAGTGGGTATATTGAACCAGCCACGATTGATGCAAGAGAAAGAACGATTAAATGAGTGCTTCTCTTTTTTTTCTTATTTTTAATAATGAATATTATATATGTTGTTACCGATAAGGAAACGGGCATAAATATAAAGGAGAACATATGAGATTCCTTGGTCATTTCTTTACGTTGTTCTGAATATGCTCATGTCATTAATGGGGGGAGTTCATAATAAAAAACTGGCTGAAATTATGTTAATGCAAATGATTCTCAATTTCAACCAGCGAGGGGCGGGATCTTTAGCTTTGCGAGCGGTTCTGTGGGCAGCCTGTAAAGACACAGGGCCGATCGTTGATCGGCCCTTAACATTAAAACGCAGCTCTTATCCCAGCGACAGGCGCACATCCTCGATCAGGTCATCTTTATTCTCAATCCCAATCGACAGGCGAATGGTTGATGAGGTGATGCCAAAACGGTTGCGCACATCGAGCGGTACGCCGGAGTGGGTGGTGCTGGCCGGATGGCTGGCGAGGGATTCGGTGCCGCCCAGGCTGACAGCTAACTTAAACAGTTGCAGGCTATTGAGGAAGCGGAACGCCGCTGCTTCGCCGCCGCGAATATCAAAGGAGAAGGTCGAACCGGCACCGCTGCACTGGGTGGTATACACCTTGCCCTCTGCGGATGCTGGATCCAGGAAAGGTAAATAATGCACTTTTTCCACCTGCGGATGGCTGCGCAGGAACTCAGCAACTGCCGTGGCGTTATCGTTCGCACGTTCCATACGCAGCGCCAGCGTCTCCAGCGAGCGGCCTATCATCCAGCTGGAATGCGGGTCAAGCTGGGTGCCAATGGCGCTGCGCAGGGCTTTCACCTGGCGAATTAACGCCTTGTTTCCCATTGCGGCCCCGGCTATCAGGTCGGAGTGGCCGCCGACATACTTGGTCAGTGAGTAGAGCGAAATATCGGCGCCGTGTTCCGTCGGGCGTGAAAACACCGGGCCAAGCAGGGTGTTGTCGCAGGCGATAATCGGGCGATGCTGCTGCTGGCGTTCAATCTGGTCGGCCACACGCTTAATCAGTGCGATATCCACCAGGCTGTTGGTCGGGTTCGCCGGGGATTCAATCAGGATCACCGATACCCGCCCCAGTTTCATCGCTTCTTCGGCGGCCGCCTGCACCACGGCTTCGTTCACGCCATCAGCAAACCCAAGCGTCGAGACACCCAGATTACGGAAGGTTTTACTCAGCAGCGTCTCCGTGCCGCCATACAGCGGTTGCGAATGCAGGATGGTATCGCCCGGTTTGACGAAAGCCAGCAGGGTGGTGGAGATCGCCGACATGCCGGAAGAGAACAGCGCGGCACTGTCGGTGCGTTCATAGATTGCCAGGCGGTCTTCAACTATTTCGCTGTTCGGATGGTTAAAGCGCGAGTAGACAAGCCCGTTGCCCTCTCCGGCTGGCGGTTCACGGCGGCCGGAAACGTAGTCAAAGAAATCTCGCCCTTCTTCTGCGCTGTTGAACACGAAAGTGGAGGTGAGAAACACGGGTGGCTTGACCGCGCCTTCTGACAATGACGGATCATAACCGTAGTTGAGCATCTGGGTTTCAGGATGCAGTTCGCGGTTACCAATGTGTGTTTTTTTAGAATGTGAAGAAGGCATGCAAACTCCGGCTATCAGGCCTGATGAATGGTTATTGTTGCGCATAAGCTAGCATGCAGCAGGAGTCCGGTATAAATGAATAAACGCTCTATGGTTAAATCAAAATGCCATATGAAATATGGCTATCTGAACGTATGGCAGTCTATATGTCTACTGGTGGCGCTGAGAGAAAGGGGGGCGCAACAGTGATCGATGCATCGTTGAAGTGTGATAAACTTCACCGCTTTCCCTGAGCAATCGACGAAATCTTATCTATGAAACACACCGTTGAAGTGATGATCTCCGAAGCTGAGATCAAATCCCGCGTTGCCGAACTCGGCAAGCAAATCAGTGACCACTACCGTGACAGCGGCAGCGAAATGGTGCTGGTGGGCCTGCTGCGTGGCTCATTTATGTTTATGGCCGACCTGTGCCGCACCATCGATGTTCCCCATGAAGTCGACTTTATGACGGCTTCCAGCTACGGCAACGGTACGTCGAGCACGCGTGATGTGAAAATCCTGAAAGATCTGGATGAAGATATCCGTGGTAAAGACGTGCTGATCGTCGAAGATATTATCGATTCAGGTAATACGCTGAGCAAAGTGCGTGAGATCTTCAGCCTGCGTGGGCCGAAGTCACTGGCGATCTGTACCCTGTTGGATAAACCGTCGCGTCGCGAAGTGGATGTGCCCGTTGAATATGTCGGCTTTGCCATCCCAGATGAGTTTGTGGTGGGCTACGGTATTGACTACGCCCAGCGCTATCGTCACCTGCCGTATGTGGGCAAAGTGGTGATGCTGGACGAATAATCCGGCAGAGCACAATCGACCAAGGCCGGATCCTCCGGCCTGTTATACCATTCGTGCTCGTCATTCAGATCGAATTATTTAGAGTATGGAAGAGAGGCTACGGATTCAGGTCCGGGTCGTTGAGCAGGTTAGCAATACCCTGGCGATAGCGCTGTTCAAGGGTTTCACGATTGGTTGAGCTGACGCCCAGATCGCGCAGGTAACCATCCATGATGCCGTAAACCCAGCCGTGAATATTGACCTTCTGCCCACGTTTCCACGCTGACTGCATCACGGTCGAGTGACCCAGGTTATACACCTGCTCAATCACGTTGATTTCGCACAGTTTATCGAAACGTTTTTCTGGCGGCAGCTCGCCCAGTAACGAACTATGCTTGTACCACAAATCGCGAATATGCAGCAGCCAGTTGTTGATCAGGCCAAGCTCTGGATTTTCAACTGCCGCTTTAACGCCGCCGCAGCCGTAGTGACCACAGATAATAATGTGTTCCACTTCCAGCACTTCAACCGCGTATTGCACGACCGAAAGACAGTTTAAATCAGTATGGATCACCAGGTTAGCGACGTTACGGTGAACGAACAGTTCACCCGGCTCCAGCCCGGTCAGGCGCTCGGCAGGTACGCGGCTGTCTGAACAGCCAATCCAGAGAAAACGGGGGTTTTGTGCCTGAGCGAGACGCTCAAAGAAACCGGGATCTTCCTCTTTCAGCAGCCTGGACCACTGGCGGTTGTTGCTGATAAGGGTTTCAATGTCTTTCATCATGGTGTCGGCCAATAACTCGAAATGCGTACAGTAATATAGGGTAACGCGGCGCAATTGAAAACGACAAACAAGAAACCACAACAAAACAGGGCACTCTTTAACCTATGACTTATGCACTGGAGCTTGAAAAGCTAACTAAAACCTACGCAGGTGGGGTTCAGGCGCTTAAAGGAATCGACCTTGCGGTAGAAGCCGGCGACTTTTATGCGCTGCTGGGGCCTAACGGCGCAGGCAAGTCCACCACCATTGGCATTATCAGTTCGCTGGTGAACAAAACCTCCGGTAAGGTGCGGGTGTTTGGCTACGACCTCCAGCAGGACGTGGTGAACGCCAAGCGCCAGCTGGGTCTGGTGCCGCAGGAGTTCAACTTTAACCAGTTTGAAACGGTGCTGCAGATCGTGGTCAGCCAGGCCGGACTGTACGGTGTGGAAAAAGCAGAAGCGCAGAAACGCGCTGAAAAGTACCTCAAACAGCTGGACCTGTGGGAGAAACGCAACGAACGTGCGCGTATGCTCTCCGGCGGGATGAAGCGACGTTTAATGATTGCCCGTGCGCTGATGCATGAGCCTAAGCTGCTGATCCTCGATGAACCTACCGCAGGCGTTGATATCGAGTTGCGTCGCTCAATGTGGAGCTTCCTGCAAGAGCTGAATGCGCAGGGCACCACCATTATTCTGACGACTCACTATCTGGAAGAAGCCGAGATGCTGTGCCGCAATATCGGCATTATCCAGCGCGGTGAGCTGGTGGAAAACACCTCGATGAAAGGCCTGCTGTCCAAGCTGAAATCAGAAACCTTCATCCTCGACCTCGCGCCAAAAAGCCCGCTGCCGAAGCTGGAGGGGTTCCAGTATCGCCTGGCCGATACCTCAACGCTGGAAGTGGAAGTGCTGCGTGAGCAGGGCCTGAACAGCGTATTCAGCCAGCTCAGTCATCAGGGGGTACAGGTGCTCAGTATGCGCAATAAAGCCAACCGTCTTGAGGAGCTGTTTGTCGACCTGGTGAACGGTCGCAAAGGAGATAAAGCATGACACATTTGTACTGGGTGGCGCTGAAAAGCATCTGGGGTAAGGAAGTGAACCGCTTCGCGCGCATCTGGATCCAGACGCTGGTGCCGCCGGTGATCACCATGACGCTCTATTTTATTATCTTCGGTAATCTGATTGGTTCGCGCATTGGTGAAATGCACGGCTTCAGCTATATGCAGTTTATCGTGCCTGGCCTGATCATGATGGCGGTGATCACCAATGCCTATGCCAACGTGGCCTCCTCTTTCTTCAGCGCCAAGTTCCAGCGCAATATTGAAGAGCTGCTGGTGGCGCCGGTGCCAACGCACGTGATCATTGCTGGATATGTGGGCGGCGGTGTGGCGCGCGGTATCTGTGTGGGCGTGCTGGTGACGGCGATTTCACTGTTCTTCGTGCCGTTCCAGGTGCATTCATGGCTGATGGTGGCGATTACGCTGGTGCTGACGGCGGTGTTGTTCTCACTGGCGGGGCTGCTGAACGCGGTGTTTGCCCGTACTTTTGACGATATCAGCCTGATCCCGACCTTTGTGCTGACGCCGCTGACCTATTTAGGGGGCGTGTTTTACTCGCTGACGCTGTTACCGCCTGTCTGGCAGATGGTGTCTAAGCTGAACCCGATCGTCTATATGATCAGCGGCTTCCGCTATGGTTTCCTGGGAATTAACGATGTGCCACTGGTGTTTACGCTGGGCGTGCTGGTGGCGTTTATCGTGGTGTTTTACGCGCTGGTGTGGGTGTTAATTCAGCGGGGACGTGGGTTACGTACTTAATGTGAAGCGGGTTGACCGGAAAAGAGGTCAATCTGGCAGAGCGGGCCGATCGGAAAAGATGATCGGTCGCTACGAAAAACGGGCCGACATTTCTTTCTGTCGGCCCGTTTTGCGATATTTACGCGACCTGAACCGGCACGGCTTTCGCCAGACGCTTCATCTGGTTGTCGCCTTCAAAATAGGCCACTTTGGGCTGCCATTCACGCGCTTGCGCACCGGACATCTGCACGTAAGAACAGATAATCAGCAGGTCACCTTCGCAGGCACAGCGCGCTGCCGCACCGTTCACCGAAATGATTTTTGAACCCCGTTCTGCGGCAATCGCGTAGGTGGAAAAACGCTGGCCGTTGTTCACGTTATAAATATCAATCGCTTCGTATTGCAGAATGCCGGAAGCGTCGAGGAAGTCCTGGTCGATGGCGCAGGAACCTTCGTAATTCAGGTCCGCCTGAGTCACTTTGACCCGGTGAAGTTTGCCCTGCAACATAGTTCGGTTCATAAAGAGTCACTCTGCAATCAATTCAAAAAAACGGTCGTCAGTATTGCCTGAGAGGGCGCTGCTGTCTACTGCGTCAGATCAACCTGTTGGTTATCTATCAACCGTGCTTTACCCAGCCAGGCCGCCATCAGGATCACTGCCCGCTGGCTGTCGACATTCAGCGGCAGCAGCGTATCGGCATCGACAATCGCCAGCCCGTCAGGCTGTAAACCCCGATCGCTGAGGGCGCTTTCAGCTTCTGCAATCAGTGCATCCACATGGCGTTCGCCCTGGCCCAGTTTCTCCGCAATACTGTTCATGACCCTGCTCACCACGGGGGCAATTTTGCGCTCATCGGCGGTGAGGTAGCCGTTACGCGAACTGAGTGCCAGGCCATCTTTGGCGCGCACGGTGGGTACACCGACGATGTCAATATCGTAGCCCATATCCGCCACCATTTTGCGGATCAGCGCCAGCTGCTGATAATCTTTTTCACCGAAGCAGGCGATGTCGGGCTGCACCAGATTGAACAGCTTGCTGACAATGGTGGAGACGCCACGGAAGTGACCGGGGCGGCTGGCACCTTCCAGCAGCGTAGAGAGGCCGGGAACGTCAACGAAGGTCTGTTCACCCAGGCCTTTCGGGTAAACTTCGCCAGGCGCAGGAGAGAACACCAGGTCAACGCCACGTCGGTTCAGTTTTTCGCAGTCTTCCTGCAATGTACGCGGGTAGCGTGCCAGGTCATCAGCGCGCTCAAACTGCATCGGGTTAACGAAAATCGACACCACGACGATATCGGCACTCGCGCGTGCTTCATCGACCAGCGTCATATGCCCGTCATGCAGGTTACCCATCGTGGGAACCAGCGCGATGCGCTTGCCATCCTGGCGCCAGCGCCGCACTTCACGGCGCAGCATCGGCAGGGTTTCAATAATCAGCACGGCTTACTCCTCGGTTACTGGAAACTGTGTTGGGCAGCCGGATAGCTTCCGGCTTCCACTTCGGCCACATACTGGCGCACTGCGGCGCGGATCTCCCCGGCCTCAGCGAGGAAGTTCTTGGCGAATTTCGGGATATGACCGCCGGTGATGCCAAAGGCGTCGTGCATCACCAGGATTTGGCCATCGGTGACGTTACCGGCACCAATGCCGATGGTCGGAATGGTCAGGGCTTCAGTAATACGCTGCGCCAGTGCCACCGGCACGCACTCCAGCACCACCAGCTGCATGCCCGCGGCTTCCAGCGCCAGCGCATCGTCCAGCAGGCGGTCCGCATCACTGCTGGAGCGCCCCTGCACTTTGTAGCCGCCAAAAATATTCACCGACTGGGGCGTCAGGCCAAGATGGCCGCAAACCGGGACGGCACGTTCAGTCAGCTGTTTTACCGTCTCTGCCAGCCATTTTCCGCCTTCCAGTTTGACCATGTTGGCCCCGGCACGCATCAGCGTAGCGGCGTTATCAAAAGTCTGTTGCGGTGTGGCGTAACTCATAAACGGCAGGTCGGCGAGCAGCAGGGCATTGGCGCTGCCACGGCGTACCGCCTGCGTGTGATAGGCAATATCTGCCACCGTCACGGGCAGCGTGGAGTCATGGCCCTGTACTACCATGCCGAGTGAATCCCCGACCAGCATCACTTCAATGCCTTCATCGGCAAAGAGTTTAGCGAAACTGAAATCGTACGCGGTAATCGAGGCAAATTTACGCCCCTGTTGTTTCCACTGATGCAGGGTCGAGACAGTCGTCGGTTTCATCATTCCACCTAAAGAAATCCAGTTGGGCAGTATCTTAAAGGAAGGGAAGAGGGATGTCAGCACTGTCGCAGGCGAGGCATGCCTCGCCCCTACGATGATGCCAGATGACACCGCATTTCGTAGGGGTCGGGCATGCCCGACCATGATGTGTTACCAGTGCCGGATGTCGCTGCTGTCGAGAGTGGTCAGAATATCAGCGAGGCGCGTACCATCCGGCAGGCAAAGCTCAGGGGCAATTTCCAGTAACGGCAGCAGCATAAAGGCGCGGTTGTGCATATCATAATGCGGCACGATCAGGCGCGGTGTGTTCAGCGTCTGCTCACCAAACAGCATGATATCGAGATCGAGGGTACGTGGACCCCAGCGGTGTGCCTTACGAACGCGGCCCTGTTCCAGCTCAATACGCTGGGTATGGTTCAGCAGGGACTCGGCATCCAGTCGGGTGTCCAGCGCCACGGCGGCGTTGAGGAAATCAGGCTGATCGGGTGGACCGTAAGGTGGCGTGCGGTAGAGGGAAGAGGTGGCAACCCGCGTTGTATCAGGAATGGCCGCCAGTGCATTCAGTGCAGACTGCACCTGATGCAACGGGTCGGCCAGATTACTGCCCAGCGCCAGATAAACGCGGATCATGCGTCGTTATTATGATCGCGACGTGGGCTGCCCGGCACGCGTTTACGCGGACGGCGGGTACGACGGCGTGGCACCGGATCGTCACCCAGGGTGTTAAGCATGGTTTTCTGCTGCGGTGGCGCAGAAACCTGGAACTCGCTCCACCAGGTGGTGAGACGTTGCAGCTCGTGGTTATGTTCCACTTCGGCGCGCAGTGCCAGCAGGTCGTAGGCGGCACGGAACTTAGGATGTTCCATCAGCTTCCATGCACGTTTGCCGTGGCGGCGCGACAGACGAAGCTGCAGCGTCCAGATATCACGCACCAGCGTGGTGATACGTTTCGGGATCGCCAGCGAACGACAGGCTTCATCCAGCACATCATTCATCGACAGGGCGAACGCATCGTAATACGCGAGGCCGCTTTCCTGGGCAATTTTCTGTGCCGCTTCCAGCTGCGGATACCAGAAGATGGCCGCAAACAGGAACGCCGGGTTCACACGCATCTGGTTGTGGATACGGCTGTCGGTGTTTTTCAGCACCTGAAGGATCATCCGCTCCATATTACTGTCACCCTGTTCGGTGAAGTAGCGGGTGATGATCGGGAACAGCGGCTGGAACAACTGATATTCGCGCAGTTTCAGATAGGTATTGTGGCCGTAGCCCGCCTGCAACAGTTTAAGGGTTTCCTCAAACAGACGCGCCGGGGGAATATCATTCAGCAGTGTCGCCAGACGCGGGATAGGTTCGCCCGTCTCGGCTGCGATGCTCATATCCAGCTTGGCGGCAAAACGCACCACGCGCAGCATACGCACCGGGTCTTCACGGTAGCGGGTTTCCGGGTCGCCGATCATGCGGATGATGCCCTGTTGCAGATCGCTGAGGCCACCGACGTAATCACGCACGGAGAAGTCAGACACGCTGTAATACAGGCTGTTAATGGTCAGATCGCGGCGCTGAGCGTCATCTTCAATCGAACCAAAAATATTGTCGCGCAGTAGCATGCCGTTCTGGCCGCGCTGTGAGCTGTTGCGGTCATCGGCAACCTGTTGCTCGGCTTCATGGTGCCCACGGAAGGTGGCAACCTCGATAATTTCCGGGCCAAACATCACGTGCGCCAGACGGAAGCGGCGACCGACCAGGCGGCAGTTGCGGAACAGCTTACGCATCTGGTCCGGCGTGGCGTTGGTGGTCACATCGAAGTCTTTCGGTTTTTTACCCAGCAACAAATCGCGCACGCCGCCACCTACCAGGTAGGCTTCATATCCGGCTTTATTCAGGCGATACAGAACCTTGAGGGCATTTTCACTGATGTCCTTGCGCGAGATGTTATGGGCGTCACGTGGAACGACGGCCATCTGGCGCACTTCCTCGACCACGGCTGGCGCCACCTCATCACGACTGAGGACTTTCCGGCAAAAATTAGCAACTCGGGTAAAAATGGGACACCTCGATAGTGACATTGAATTCTGGTCAGTAAAAACAGCGGCTAATCATAGCTCAGAGTGAGCCGTTTGAGAATGCCGAAGTCGCGGTATGCGCCAGCATGGCGTCGTTAATTGGGATTTTTTCGCAATCCCAGCTATCAATGGCCTGCTGTAATAGTGTTGTTAGCGTTAAATCGCGCCAGCCAGCGGAGACGCTCTGGCCGAGAAAACGCAATGCATCCACCAGTGCCGGGCGCGCATCGCCTGCGGGCAGCGCCGGAGCATGATTCTGCTTGGACAGCTTATTGCCGTCGTGATTAAGCACCAGCGGCAGATGTAAATGTGCGGGCGCACGCCAGCCAGACTGTTGATACAACGTTATCTGGCGCACCGTGGGTTCAATCAGGTCTGCCCCGCGCACCACTTCAGTGATGCCCTGAAAATGGTCATCAACCACCACCGCCAGATTATAGGCAAACAGCCCGTCACGGCGATGAATAATAAAATCTTCACACGCCAGTTTAGGGTCGGCCTCCACACGCCCGCGTAGCCGATCGTTAAACGCCAGCACCGGATGGTCGACTTTTAAACGCAGCGCAGCCTGATGTGGACCATGACCCAGCGTGCGGCAGTGACCATCATATAACCCGCCTGTTTGCTGGATCCGGCTGCGGGTACAGGTGCAGTAATAACAGTGCCCCTGCTGTTGCAGGTCCTGTAATGCTGCACGATAAGCATCATGGCGTTGCGACTGCCACAGCACATCGCCATCCCATTCCAGCCCGTGATCTTCCAACTGCTTCAGGATGCGCGTTGCGGCGCCGGGAATTTCGCGGGGAGGGTCGATATCTTCAATACGGACTCGCCAGATGCCATGCTGCGCACGTGCCTGTAGATAACTGCCTAAAGCAGCAATCAGTGAGCCGAAATGCAGGTCGCCAGACGGGGAGGGGGCGAAGCGCCCAATATAAGATGATGACATATGAATAGATGAGCAGTGAAGCGGCAGCGGAGACCGCCCCTGCTTCACTGCTCAATCAATGACCGTTAACCGGCCATTTGTTTTTCGCGGATTTCCGCCAGCGTTTTGCAGTCAATGCAAAGATCAGCCGTTGGACGTGCTTCAAGGCGACGAATACCGATTTCAACGCCACAGGAATCACAGTAGCCAAAATCGTCATCCAGCACTTTCTTCAGCGTCTTCTCGATCTTCTTGATCAACTTGCGCTCACGGTCACGGTTACGCAGTTCAAGACTAAACTCTTCTTCCTGAGTTGCGCGGTCAGCGGGGTCCGGGAAGTTAGCGGCTTCATCTTGCATATGCGAAACAGTGCGGTCCACTTCATCCCGAAGCTGGTTGCGCCAGGCTTCAAGAATTTTCTTGAAGTGCTCCAGCTGGGCTTTGTTCATATACTCTTCGCCCGGTTTCTCCTGGTATGGCTCCACACCAGCAATGGCGAGAATACTCAGGGACGATGTTTTACGGTTTTGCCCTTCTTGCATGTTGTTTCTCCTGGATAACACGCACTACACACCCTTCATCTTTAAGCTGCAGGTGCGTTGACAGCTACCCTGCAACCCGAATTTTCGGGTATCGATCCCACTAAGGGGAAAAAAACAGGCCGCTATAAATAACAGAAGCGGTCAAGGTTAGCAATTATTCCTGAACATCTATTGACAAGCATGTGAGGAAAAGCGTATTTAGCGCGGCTCATCTTCCTCTCTCAATCTACAGCGATGTTGGCTTCGTCTTTTCCCCCCTGTACTTAACCTGATGTAAGCATTAGGAGATTCTTTCGGTTGCCACTTTTCTGCCGTTTGAAATCGGTTGGAAATGCAGATTGGCCGTATCAAAACAAATTGCGCTAAGTTTTACAACTCCACCTTCAGGGGGCTGTGCAGGTTGATCCCTTCGGGTGATAACTGCGCCTTATAACAGAGCAGTTCAACGCCGCTCTGTTGTGCCTGTGCCAATAGTTCCGCGTAGCGTGCATCAATATGACGCGCCGGGGAAACGTCCTCAATCCCCGAATGCAGAACGGCGAAGAACAGTACCGCCCGATGGCCAGACTGTGCAATCTGCATCAGTTCACGCAAATGCTTCTGGCCACGCTCGGTCACCGCATCCGGAAAATACCCTTTACCCTGCTGTAATAGCGTCACGGATTTGACTTCAATATAGCAGTTACTGCGATTATCTGCCTGTAACAGGAAGTCAATCCGGCTGTTTTCGCTGCCGTATTTCACTTCAGGTAAAATTTTGTCGTAACCGGATAACGCTGGAATACGATTAGCGGTAAGTGCCTCACGCACCAGGCCGTTAGCGCGCAGGGTATTCACACAAATCCAGTGCCCCTGCTGCGTTTGCGTCAGTTCCCAGCTGTGCGGATATTTCCGCGTCAGGCTGGCCGATGTTGAGTACCAGACCGTATCGCCTGGCGTGGCACATCCGGTCATCGCGCCAGTATTCGCGCAGTGAATGGTCAGGGTTTCCCCTTCCGGTGTCACAATATCGGCCAGAAAGCGTTTATAACGTTTAATCAGTTGTGCTGACTGCAAGCCGGGGCCAAATTCCATAGGAATTCCTTATCGTAAATAGCGCGGCAGCAGCAGTGCAGGCTGCGTAGCGTTGCGCAGAAATGTGACAGGCAGATGAACGGGGTGGGTCGTTGCCAACACGCGTTGCGTCCTGCGCTCAATCCCTCGCGGGCAATGCTACAATGCCCGCAAAAATTAGACCATGTCGTTATGGAGCAAAACGTGAGTTCATTACCGGTCAGTGCCGTATTACCTGAGCTGCTGGCGGCATTGCAGACATCAAAGCAGGTGCTGCTGGCTGCGCCCACCGGGGCCGGGAAGTCCACCTGGCTGCCGCTTCAGATCCTGCAACAGGCCGGTTTTTCCGGGCGTATCCTGCTGCTTGAACCCCGCAGGCTGGCGGCACGTAATGTGGCGCAACGGCTGGCTGAACAGCTGGGAGAAGAGCCAGGAGCCACCGTGGGTTACCGCATGCGGGGGGAAAGCCGCAGTGGAAAACAGACCCGCCTGGAGGTGGTGACCGAGGGGATCCTGACGCGCATGCTGCAACAGGACCCGATGCTCGACGGCGTGTCGCTGGTGATCCTCGATGAGTTCCACGAGCGCAGCCTGCAAGGCGACCTGGCGTTGGCGCTGTTGCTGGATGTGCAGGGCGGACTACGTGATGACCTGACAGTACTGATCATGTCTGCGACGCTCGACAACTCGCGGCTGCGCGAATGGCTGCCGGATGCGCCGTTAATCAGCTCCGAAGGGCGATCGTTTCCGGTGGAGCGCCGTTATCAGCCTCTGGCAGCCAACCTGCGTTTTGACGACGCGGTTGCCCGGCAGGCCAGCCAGTTGCTGAGTGAGGAGTCGGGATCGATGCTGCTGTTTCTGCCCGGCGTGGCCGAAATTCAGCGCGTACAAACGCAGCTGGCGGAAAGAGTCGGCAGCGATGTTGACCTCTGCCCGCTGTACGGTGCGCTGTCGCTGGCTGAACAGCGCCGGGCGATCCTGCCTTCCCCAAACGGGCGGCGTAAAGTGGTGCTGGCGACCAATATTGCGGAAACCAGCCTGACCATTGAAGGTATCCGCCTGGTGGTGGACAGTGCTCAGGAGCGCAGCGCGCAGTTTGATCTGCGCAGCGGCGTGACCGGGCTGCAAACGCAGCGCGTCAGCCAGGCATCCATGACCCAGCGCGCCGGACGTGCCGGGCGTCTGGAGCCTGGCATCTGTCTGCATCTGATTGCACGTGAACAGGCGGAGCGCGCTGCTGCCCATAGCGAACCGGAAATCCTCAACAGCGACCTGGCGGCGCTGTGGCTCGATCTGTTGCAGTGGGGCTGCCAGGATGTCAGCCAGCTGAAGTGGCTGGATGTGCCTCCGGCAGCCGGGATCGCCGCTGCCCGGCAGTTACTGCGTCAGCTGGGCGCAACGGATGATGAAGGCCGGTTGACGACACGCGGGCGTAAAATGGCGACGCTGGGCAGTGAACCGCGCTTTGCTGCGCTGCTCATGGCCGCCGGGCAGGATGCTAACGCGGTGGCCACCGCCGCAGAGCTGGTGGCGATGCTGGAGGAACCGGTGCGCGGCAGCACGGATCTGCGTGACAGTTTTCATCGCCGTCTGCCGCAGTGGCAGCGCCGCGCACGCCAGCTTCAGCAACGGTTGACGATCACCGGCGGGCGGGCTGACGACGATCTTATCGCCCCGCTGTTGGCGGCGGCGTTTCCTGACCGGATTGCGCGGCGGCGTGGCGTGGACGGGCGCTACCAGTTAGCGAACGGCAGCGGCGCGTCGCTCGATCGTGAAGACGGTTTAACGCGCCATGAATGGCTGATCGCCCCCGCCCTGTTGCAGGGAAACAGCCAGCCGGATGCGCGTATGCTACAGGCGTTGCCGCTGGATATTGAGCGGCTGGTCAGCCAGTGCCCTGAGCTGGTCCAGCAGCAGACGGATGTTGAATGGGATGAGGAAAAAGGCACGCTGCGTGCCTGGCGACGCGAGCAGATCGGCCAGCTGGTATTGAAATCCCGGCCGCTGGCAAAACCCGAAGAGGGCGAGCTTCACAGCGCGATGCTGCGCTGGGTGCGCACCAAAGGGTTGTCGGTGCTCAACTGGACGCCGCAGGCAGAACAGCTGCGTTTACGTCTGGTGTGTGCTGCGCAATGGCTGCCGGAGGGGGGCTGGCCCGATGCGGAGGAGCCAGCGCTGCTGGCGGTGCTGGAAAAATGGCTGCTGCCTGCGATGAGCGGCGTGCGTGATGGTAAAGGGTTGCGCCAGCTCGATGTCGCCAGCGCGCTAGCGCAACTGCTGAGCTGGGCGCAGCGCCAGCAGCTGGACGCGGTACTGCCCACCCATTATGTGGTGCCCACCGGTAGCCGTTTGCCTATCCACTATCATCAGGATAAGCCCCCGGCGCTGGCGGTGCGTTTACAGGAGATGTACGGCGAAGCGAAAAACCCGAGCGTGGCAAACGGACGCGTGCCGCTGGTACTGGAGCTGTTGTCCCCGGCGCATCGACCGTTGCAGATCACCCGTGACCTGGCGGGCTTCTGGTCGGGTGCTTATCGGGAGGTGCAGAAAGAGATGAAAGGGCGCTATCCGAAGCATCTGTGGCCCGACGATCCGGCCAATACCTTGCCCACCAGCCGGGTGAAACGCTTTTCCCCGTCAGAAACCAAGAAGTAACCTTCCACTGTCAGCCAGCCTGACGACCATCGCCCCGGTAATCGGCCAGGGCGATGCTCTTTCCACAACCCGCGAAACTCAGGTTCTGATCCTGAGCCGTGCTTCCAGTTTGTCGGCCACTTTGGTGATCACCCAGGCGATCACCATATAGAACACCACCGCCACCAGGAACGCTTCCAGATAGTAGTAGTTCAGTGCTGCCGTCAGCTGTGCCTGGGCGAAGATATCCACCACCTCAATGGCGAAGGCCAGCGAAAGCGCCTTCATGATCACCATAAAGGAGTTTGCCAGATCCGGGATCGCGGCAATGATCGTCTGAGGAAACAGCACGCGCCGGAACAGCTGGCCGTTGGAGTACCCCAGCGAACGCGCGGCGTCCGACTGGCCGGTATCAAAGGAGTTCAGCGCCCCTTTGATCACTTCGGCCTGGAAGGCGGACACGCAGGCCGTTAGCGCGACGATCACGATCACCCAGTTCGGCATCGAGTGGCCGTTATAGTCAACGCCGACCAGCGAAGCGCTGAAGTGCAGTGCCGGAGGCAGGCCGTAGTAGGCGAGGAAAATCATCACCACCATCGGCACGCCTTTAAACACCACCTTGTAGCCCACAACCAGTTCCCGCAGCACCGGGATTTGTCGGTATTCGATCAGGGCAAACAGACCGCCTGCCAGCGTCGAGAAGATAAAAATCGTCACGGCCATCATCAGCGTTAATGGCACGGCGTCCATAATGCTTAAAAAATCCGGCAGCAAGACATCTAAATCAAACATGGTTAATCACCTTCTTCAGTCAGATGCTCGCCGTGAGCTTAATTCTGGAGGGCGCTGTTTTCGAGGTGTAGCGAGAGAACCGACGCTCGAAGACGCGCACAATCAGCCAGGAAATCAGGCACAGCAGGGAATAAAGCACACCCAACACCAGATAGGTGCTGAACTGGTACTGGTTGTAATCCCGCTCCATCACCAGATGCGCGGTCGCCATAATGTCAGCGGCCCCGATATACATCACCAGCGCCACGTTGTGGATCATGTAGATCACCGCGTTGCCGTAACCCGGTAACGCAATGTGCAACGCCTGTGGCCCGGCCACACGGGTGAGTTTTTGCCAGAAGCTGTAGCCCAGGCTGTCTGCCGCATCATGCTGGCCGCGTTCCACCGCCAGCCAGGCCGGGCGGATCACCTCGGACAGATAGCCGCCGTGATACAGGCTCAGCCCGACCATCGACGCCAGCGTTGGCGTAACGAAATCTTTCATATCAAACAAGGCGACAAAAACAGGCAGCCCGTAGAACGCCACGAACAGCTGCAATACCACCGGCACGCTGCGGGCATAGGAGACGTAAAGGTCAGCCAGTTGGCTGAGCACCAGTATCCTGCGAACCCTGAAGGTTGTGGCCATCAGCGCCAGCACGAAGCCTGCGATAAGCGCCACAAACATAATCGCGAGCGTTAACGGCAAGGCCGAGAGTAGCTCTGGGATCATGACGGTAAGATCCATGGTGAAACACTCCTGCTAATAATGTCGGCATTGACCGTTGACCCGGCAGCGCCGGGTCATCGTCAGGGTTACTTGATGTACTTCACCACGTCTTCGCCGAACCACTTCTGCGACAGTTTGTCCAGGGTGCCATCGGCTTTCAGGGTTTTCAGTACGCCATCAATATCATCAGACAGTTTCTGGTTTTCTTCTGAGCGGTGGATCAGCACGTAAGTATTGTTAATTGACACCGGCTCACTCGCTTTGATGTCGAGTTTCTGGGTGTCGATAACGGTTTGCTCACCCAGGTTTGAAGGCAGGATCAGGGCATCGTACTTGCCACGCTGCACTTCTTTCAGACGATCCGGGTAAGGAATACCGGCACTGGATGCCGAGATTTTCACCGCATCGTTCGGGTTCTCTTGCTGCCACTGAGTGACAAATTTATAGACGCCGCCACCGGCAGTCACCGGTACAATTTTCTTACCCACCAGGTCTTTCATGGTGTTGATGTTGCTGTCCGTGCGGCTGTAAATTTTCATCAGGCTGGCCCCCATCGGGGTGGCCGGGATCAGGAACTGTTTGCTGCGTGCCGGAGCGGTGTAGAAGCCGCCGGTCGCCATATCGTATTTGCCGGTTGCCAGCCCGGTTTCCTGGGCAATATCTGCGGCACCTTCCAGCTCGAAGCGATACTGCGGCAGTTTGGCGTTAATCGCTCTCAGCAGGTCCGGCTCGTAGCCCTGCGGTTCATGACCAATGGCGCCCCAGGAGAGCGGCTTGGATTCTGCTGCGGTAGCCACTTTAATAACGCGGACAGGCGTTTGTGCATAGGCAGAACCCATGCCGGATGCCACGATGGCGACCCCGGCGAGTAACGCCAGTGTCAGACGACGGAAAGGAGCGGTGTTTGCAGGCATTGTTATTATCCTTTTAATTAGTAGAGAGTTGTTTCGGACTGGAGGAACTGCGCGAGTCGTGGATTTGACGGCGTGTCAAAAATCTCCGTCGGGCTACCTTCCGCCGCGACAACGCCCTGATCCATAAACACGATGCGGTTTGAGACATTTTTAGCAAATTGCATCTCATGGGTGACCAGCAGCGAGGTGATCCCCGATGAGGTGACGTCTTTGATCACTTTCAGCACTTCACCGACCAGCTCCGGGTCCAGCGAGGAGGTCGGTTCATCGAAGAGGATCACATCTGGCCGCACCGCCAGCGCACGGGCGATGCCGGTACGCTGCAGCTGCCCGCCGGAAAGCTGAGACGGATAGTGGTCGCGCTTGTCAGACAAACCGACGCGATCCAGCTCTTCCAGGGCAATTTTACGCGCTTCATCCGCGGATTTACGCTGCACGACAATCAGCGGGTCCATCACGTTCTGAATGACCGTCATGTTTTTGAACACGTTAAACTGCTGGAAAACCATCGCGGTACGCAGACGGATCGCCTGAACGGCATTTTTGTCGACGGACTGATAATCCATGCGGATCTGATCGAAGGTAATACTGCCGGATGAAGGCTTCGCCAGATAGTTAATGCAGCGCAGCAGCGTGGTTTTGCCGGTGCCGCTGGGGCCAATAATCGACAGCACATCACCGCGTTTCACCGAGAGGTTCACGCCTTTCAGAATTTCTGAGCTACCGTAGGCGAGCTTAATATTGTCAAGTTCAAGCATGTTGGTCAGTTTCCTGGCACAGGTGGCGTTAAGGTGCTTCAGTTTCCGCTATCGGCGTGGCCGAGAACGTGCATCAGGCGATTTGCCCAGCCGAAGATGGCGATGGCGTGGATCAGGTCGACAATATCGACGTCATTCATGCCAACGGATTTCAGCAGGGCGATATCTTCCGCCGTCGCTTCCGAGGGCACGGCCGACAGACGACGGGCAAAGCGGTGGATTGCCGCATCGCGGGGACCGAGCTGTTCGGGTTTATCGAAATAGAGCGCGCTGACCACATCGTTGCTTTTGGTCAGACTGGCATGGCGGCGCGCATGGACCACGGCGCAGAACTTGCAGCCATTCACGATCGATGCCCCAAGCGCACCCAGTTCGCGGTCGGCATGCGGCAGACCGCCGTCAACATACATAATGGCATTGAACAGCACGGTGCGGGCCACATAGCTCTCGGGATCGTGTGCCAGCGTGCGCACATATTCTGAGATCTTCTTGTTCGATGGCGTGACCTTCATCGCTTCAATCTGCGCCGGCGTGGCGTCTGCCACTTCTACCGGAGCGATATGCGGGTGCCAGGTCAGCGGCTTCAGGGTAACGGACGGGATCATAACAACCTCATCAGGCGCAAACCGCTGGCCACTTTGGTCTGAAAATTCACGAAGGCGATCAGTTCAGAGAGCGCGACGATCTGCGGATTGTTAAAGCCCGCTGCGGCCAGGCGGGTGATATCACCGGCTTCGGCTTCACCCGGCGTCAGCGTGACCCGGTCAACATGGCGGGCGAGGGTCGCCAGCGGTTCGCCGGAGACGGGAGCCGCGCTGGCGAAGGCCAGCAGCGTATCGTCAGGCGTTAGCGCCGCCAGCTGCGCGCGGTATTCAGCCATAAGCGCCTCATCGGCATTCAGTGTGACAATGCGCAGGGCCACCGCAAGACGCCAGTCGGCAGACAGGCCCTGGTCGTTTTCGGGGTGCAGCACGGAGAGGCGGCACAGTTCGGCACCCTGAACAAATTCCGGGCGAAAGCGTCGGGTAGCGTACAGCGCATCATCGGCGGCAAGGCCTGCTGCCTTGTCGATAGCATCAATCACAATGCGTTATCCTTTTGAAGTTGGGGAGTGGAATCAGTCCATTCATCTCCCTGGAGTTCAGGGATGTCGTAAGCCACCAGACTGGTGAAGTGTGCGTCGACATCTTCAGCAAACAGTGCGGCGGCAATACCGCGTACCAGGCGCTCCGTTCCGGCGCTGACCGCCGGGATATCACCCGATACCTTGCCGTGCGTCAGCATGGCGGCATCGTTAAAGCAGTGAATTTTCGCCAGCATCGGGCAGGCGCCCGGCACCCGCTCACGGAATTCAAAATTCGGCCCCAGGTCCGGTGACGCCAGCATGCCAGGGCGCGGTGCGCCCATGTCCGGCGTGTAGCGGCCATCCGACCAGGTGCGGATATGCGGCGCTATCGCCGCAAATTCCGGGCGGCCGTTAAAATCATTGGAAAAGCCGGTGGCGGCGATCAGAAAATCGTAATGCAGCGGCCCCTGGGTGGTATCAATCCGCAGTGCGCCCGCTTCTTCTTCAACGGCGTTGATGCCGCAGTCGAGCAGGAAGCGGGCATTCCCATGACGGGAGACGCGCAGGGTGGAGGAGCGCGGCGGCGGTGTCTGGGTGGTGTTGGTGTAGTCGACAAACTTCCATTTCCACGCGTCAGGCAGCAGATGCATACCCTGCACCACGCCCTGGCTGCCGATACCGGTCATCTTGTTGATGCGTGGCATCGCTTTGCGGCGGATCAGCAGGTCCACTGAGCCGACACCGGACTCCAGTGCCGCAGCAGCATTGTCCATCGATGACGCCCCCGCGCCGATCACCGCCAGGCGCTTGCCCTTCAGTGTGGTGAAGTCGATATCATCCGCAGAGTGCGCCCAGAGGGAGCGGTCAACGCCTTGCAGGAAATCAGGAATGGCAAAGCCGCCCAGGCCGGAACGTCCTGTCGCCAGCACCAGATGCCGGGTATAGATCCGGCCCGTTTCTGCCCCTTCAAGATCGATAGCGATCAGATCGTCTGTGGCGGTGATGCCGGTCATGCGCACATCATTGTGTACCGGCAGCGCCAGCACCTGGCGATACCAGACCAGATAATCCATCCACTGATCTTTAGGAATCTTATCCAGCGCTTCCCAGGCGTCGACTCCCCAATGCGCGGTAAACCAGGCACGGAAGGTCAGCTGCGGCAGGCCGAGTGCCGGTCCGTGCAGGGTTTTCGGGGAGCGCAGGGTTTCCATACGGGCAAAGGTCACCCACGGTCCTTCCCGCCCGGCAGGGGCGGCGTCGTAGGCGACGACATTCGTGATCCCACTCAGGATCAGCTTGGCGGTGGTGGCCAGGCCGCACATACCGCCGCCAATCACTACCACGTCACGCACCGCATTGCCGTGGTAAACACGTGCGGGAACCCAGGGTTTGGCGGGCAGCTCCAGCAGAGACAAATCCTCAGCCAGGCGTTGTTGCAAGGCGTCTAAACCGGTTTTGTTATCACTCTCTGCTGACATTATTTTGCCCCTGTTTGTCATAGTAAATGCATATAATGAATTATATGGAAAACGCATTATGGATTAGCATGTATGCGTATTCTTAATACTAATTAATAATTAGCTTATTCAAAAATTGCACTTGATAATTATGGCTGTTGAAAAATAAAGGATTCCCGTATGCAGAACCTGGCTTCACTTAACGATCTTGACCTGCGCCAGTTACAGGCTTTCTCGGCGGTCATTTCGTCCGGCAGTGTGACGGCAGCGGCAAAAGTTCTGCAACGTTCGCAGCCGGCCGTGACCCGGCTGATTCAGGATCTGGAGAACACCCTCGGTTATCCGCTTTTTTTGCGTAACGGGCCACGCATTTACCCGACCGAGCAGGCACTGCGTCTGCATGAGTATGTTGAGACGGCGCTGACGTCGCTGCAACAGATACGCCTGCGTGCCAATGAGATCTGGAAAGAAGAAAAAACCCCACTGCTGATTGCCGCCACGCCGTCGATGTCCTCCGGGCTGCTGCCCGTGGCGCTGGCGCAGGTGAATCTGGATGATTCGGTGCAGATCCTGAGCGATTCCGCCGAACAAACGGCACATGCCATCATTACCGGCCAGGCGGAGTTAGGCATCAGCAGCCTGCCGCTGGAGCATCAGGGGGCGCAGGTTCACTGGATTGGTCAGTCGCGCTGCGTGATGGCGCTGAGGGAAGATGACCCGCTGGCACAGAAAGAGCAGGTGCTGTTAACCGACTTAATGTCGCGCAAGTTGATCACCCCTTACAACCCCTATCGTCTGCGCAGGCGCTATGAGCAGGTACTGCGTAAGGCAAAAGTCAAACCGGCGGGTGTGATCGAAACCAACTCATCGGTGAATATTTTGTCCTGCATTCGCTCGGGATTAGGTGTGGCGATTATGGAGCCGGTTACCGCTTACGGTTTGCCCGTGGCAGGCGTGGTGATCAGAGCGCTGGATGTGGATATTCCTTATTACTTTGGTGTCACCACGCCACAATCCCGGCCACCGCGCCCCAGCGTTCTGGCCTTGATTGATGCCTTAAAACAGGCGGCGGCCAGCCTGCTGCCGGAGTTTGTTTGCCTGGACGCGAATGAACATGCGCGCGTAATGCAGTCGCTGCATCAGGAGAATTAAGGTTTTTGTTGCAAAGGCACAATAGATGCTCGCCAGTAATAAATGGTATTCTGTCGCGCTTGCGTGTCTGCCAGAGGCTTTCAGAAGGTTCTGGTTCCGTAACTGTCATCATACGACGAAAGTAGTCGGCCTGGCCGACGCCTGCTTCTGGAGAAATAAACGAGATGTCTGACGATCGCGAACCTATCGGGCGTAAAGGAAAACAGCCCCAGCCTGCGCGCAACAAAGCGGGGCGTGGTCGCCGCAGGGAAGAAGAATATGATGATTATGACGATCAGGATGATGAAGATCTGGATGAGGAAGAGGTCGCTTCGATGCCAAGTAAAGGAAAGGGACGCGGTACGCGTAAGAAAAGGGGCTGGATAGGCTTACTGTTTAAGCTTTTCCTGATCTTCGCGGTGGTGATGGCCATTTATGGTTTCTACCTTGATTCGCAGATCCGCAGCCGTATTGATGGCAAAGTCTGGCAGCTACCGGCCACGGTGTATGGCCGCATGGTCAACCTTGAGCCAGGCATGTCGTACAACAAAAAAGAGATGATCACGCTGCTGGAAGGCACACAGTATCGCGAAGTGACGCGCATGACGCGCCCCGGCGAATTTACCGTGCAGGCCAACAGCATTGAGATGATCCGTCGTCCGTTTGATTTCCCCGACAGCAAAGAGGGGCAGATCCGCGCACGTCTGAGCTTCAGCGGCGATCAGCTGAGCGATATTAAGAACCTCGATAACGGACGCAGTTTCGGCTTCTTCCGTCTCGATCCGCGTCTGATCACCATGTTGCAGTCGCCAAACGGCGAACAGCGCCTGTTTGTGCCACGCACCGGGTTCCCGGACCTGCTGGTGGATACGCTGGTCGCGACCGAAGACCGCCATTTCTATCAGCATGATGGCATCAGCCTCTATTCGATTGGCCGTGCTTTTGTTGCCAACATCACTGCCGGACGCGCAGTGCAGGGCGGAAGTACGCTGACCCAGCAGCTGGTGAAGAACCTGTTCCTCACTAACGAACGTTCGCTGTGGCGTAAAGCCAACGAAGCCTATATGGCACTGATTATGGATGCGCGTTACAGCAAAGACCGCATTCTGGAGCTGTACCTCAATGAGGTGTATCTCGGCCAGGCAGGCAACGATCAGATCCGTGGTTTCCCGCTGGCGAGCCTGTATTATTTTGGTCGTCCGGTGGATGAGCTGAGCCTTGACCAGCAGGCACTGCTGGTGGGGATGGTGAAAGGCGCATCGCTGTATAACCCGTGGCGTAACCCGCAGCTGTCACTGGAGCGTCGTAACCTGGTGTTGCGTCTGTTGCAGCAGCAGAAGGTGATCGACCAGGAGCTGTACGACATGCTGAGCGCGCGCCCGCTGGGCGTGCAGCCGAAAGGCGGCGTAATCACTCCGCAGCCTGCGTTTATGCAGATGGTGCGTAACGAGTTGCAGAGCAAACTTGGCGATAAGGTGAAGGATCTCTCCGGGGTGAAAATTTTCACCACGTTAGATTCGGTATCGCAGGATGCCGCTGAGAAATCAGTAGAAGAGGGGATCCCGGCGCTGCGTAAACAGCGTGGGGTCAACGATCTGGAAACGGCGATGGTGGTGGTAGACCGCTTCAGCGGTGAAGTTCGCGCGATGGTCGGCGGTGCCGATCCCCAGTTCGCGGGCTATAACCGTGCCTTGCAGGCGCGTCGTTCGATTGGTTCACTGGCAAAACCGGCAACCTATCTGACCGCGCTGAGCCAGCCGGATACTTACCGTCTGAATACCTGGCTCGCGGATAATCCGATTGCGCTGAAACAGCCTAACGGCCAGGTGTGGAAACCGCAGAACGATGACCGTCGTTACAGCGGGCAGGTGATGCTGGTGGATGCGTTGACCAACTCCATGAACGTTCCAACGGTGAACCTGGGGATGACGCTGGGCCTGCCGCAGGTGGTGGA
This sequence comes from Erwinia sp. AnSW2-5, assembly GCF_045107195.1. Lineage (NCBI taxonomy): Bacteria > Pseudomonadati > Pseudomonadota > Gammaproteobacteria > Enterobacterales > Erwiniaceae > Erwinia > Erwinia sp. AnSW2-5. Next base: position 57,117 of record NZ_JBJGXA010000015.1, on the reverse strand, counting down.
TACCTGGACCAAACTGGGTGTACCGAAAGAGCAGCTGAATCCTGTTCCGTCGATGCTGCTGGGGGCGCTGAACCTGACGCCGATCGAAGTGGCGCAGGCCTTCCAGACCATTGCCAGCGGCGGTAGCCGCGCGCCGCTTTCCGCCGTGCGTTCCGTGATTGCTGAAGATGGCAGCGTGCTGTATCAGAGTTTCCCGCAGGCAGAACGTGCCGTTCCGGCGCAGGGTGCTTACCTGACGCTCTACAGCATGCAGCAGGTGGTGGATCATGGTACGGCGCGTGCGCTTGGGGCTAAGTATCCGAAAGCGACGCTGGCAGGCAAAACCGGTACCACTAACAATCAGGTGGATACCTGGTTTGCCGGGATCGATGGCAAAGAAGTCGCCATCACCTGGGTGGGGCGTGATAATAACCAGCCGACGAAACTGTACGGTTCCAGCGGGGCGATGCAGCTGTATCGTCGTTATCTGGAAATACAGGCACCGATGCCGTTAATGCTCACGCCACCGGAAGATATTGCACCGATGAACGTGGACTCTGCCGGTAACTTTGTCTGCGGCAGTGCCAGCAGCAGCTGGCGTAGCCTGCCAGTCTGGACCACGGATGCGAATGCACTGTGCCAGCAGCAACAGCAGCAGGTTCAGCAGCAGCAACAGATGTTGCAGCAGCAAAATCAGCCACAAGGGCAGCAACAGGGTCAGCAGCCGCAAAATCAGCAGAAGGATGGTGATGGCGTGGCAGGTTGGATTAAAGATATGTTTGGTCAGTAACTGACAGCATTTTCTGAATAAAAAAAGCCGGGAAACCGGCTTTTTTTTCGCCTTTTTTTCACGCATTTGATAACAGATCCCTCTTACTTTTATGCGTTAGCGTTTTTGATTTTACATGCCAGGTTTCCACCAAATTCCAGATAACGCTATAAATTTAGACCCAGATCCCATTTTTACCGGGTGGTCTCAGCAAGGATAGTTGCGCTGGTTAATTTAAAAGGATCTTAAAAGATGAAACATCACTTTTTGTACTCCGGCCTGCTGCTGAGCGGAGCATTGTTTGCCCACACCCAGGCTCAGGCCAACACAACGGACGGTATCGCGCCGTTTCACACCGCTGCTGACGTGGTCAACAGCCAGTTCTACCTGCCACCGCCACCCAAAGACGACAGTCCTGCATTTACCCTCGACAAAGCAGCCTATCTGGCAGGCTACGCGATGAAAGGTTCGCCACGCTGGCAACAGGCAACACAGGATGCCAGGCTGGATACCGCCAGTATGGCAAAAACCTTTTCACCCGCGCTGGGCGTGACGCTGAGTGAGACACAAACGCCAGCCACCTGGAAAATGATCAACGATTTGAAGTTGCCTGGATCGGACTATGCGCCTGGTGGTGCGAAAAAATACTATATGCGTACCCGCCCCTTTGTCGTTTTTAATCATCACACCTGCCTGCCTGAGGATGAAGCTGAGTTGCGCAAAGACGGCTCTTATCCTTCCGGGCATACCAGTTACGGCACGTTGCTGGGGTTGGTGCTGGCAGAAGCAAAACCCGACCGTGCGCAGGAACTGGCGAAACGCGCTTATGAGTTTGGTCAGAGCCGGGTCATTTGTGGTGCGCACTGGCAAAGCGATGTGGATGCCGGGCGCTATGTCGGTGCCGCTGAGTTTGCGCACCTGCACACCATCCCGGCCTTTATGACGGCTTTAAAACAGGTAAAACAGGAGCTTAACCATTAACTCACTGTGACGTGTTCATCCTGCCTCACTATATCACCGGGGAAACCTTTCCCCGGTCGTCAAAAAAACACCCGCTTTTAACATCTAAGCCAATGCCCATGCCGCTTGTGTGGCAGATCATATGGACCATTTTCCCTTGCAGAACTTACTTTGTTTCGCATATTATCCGGGCGTTATAATAATAATTATCGTTTCGTTTCACATTCAACATTCCTTGTTCAGAGAAAAGCCAAATGGCCAACGCGCGCGATTTATTCACCAAGTTTCCCCTTCTGAAGACAGCAAAGTGTCAACTGGCGGTCCTGATTGCCGTCTCCCTGACCAGCGGATCGGCCTTTGCTGCCGCAGAGCAGACAATTAATGTCACGGCAACGGCCGGCAGTGAACCACAGGAAAGTGCCTGGGGTCCGGCACCGACCATTGCGGCCAAACACAGCGCCACAGGGACGAAAACCGATACCCCAATCGAAAAGAACCCACAGTCTGTTTCGATTGTGACGCGCCAGGAAATGGAGATGCGCCAGCCGCAATCGGTGAAAGAAGCATTTGGCTACACCGCTGGTGTGATGGTGGGTAACCGTGGTTCGTCTAATGTGATTGATGCCTTGGCCATTCGTGGTTTCAGTGAAACGAATACCAATCAGTACTTCAACGGTATGAAGTTGCAGGGCGATAATTATTCCGAATTTAATATCGATCCTTACTTCCTGGAACGTGCCGAATTGTTACGTGGGCCGGCATCGGTCCTGTATGGAAAAAGCAATCCTGGTGGTGTCGTTGCCCTTGTCAGCAAGCGCCCGACGACTGAGACCCTGCGTGAAGTACAGTTCCAGATGGGCACGGACAATTTATACTCCACCGGTTTTGACTTTGGTGGTGCGCTGGATGATAACGGCGAGTTTTCCTACCGCCTGACCGGTCTGGCGCGTAGCGCAGATGCACAGCAGGATATGAACAAAGAGAAGCGCTATACCATTGCGCCTTCTTTCAGCTGGCAGCCTGATGCAAACACCCATTTCACCTTCCTGAGCTATTTCCAGAATGAACCGGAAACCGGTTATTACGGCTGGCTGCCGCGCCAGGGGACAGTGGTGCCGATTACGGGCGCTGACGGCACTCAACATAAACTGCCAACTAACTTCGATGAAGGTGAAGACAGTAACAAGATCTCTCGTAAACAGCAGATGGTCGGCTACAGCTTTGACCATGCGTTTAACGATACCTGGTCTGTGCGGCAGAATCTGCGTTACGCAAAAGTGACCACGGATTATCGTAGTATTTATGGTAATGGTTTCGATACCACGACTAACGCTATTACTCGTGGTGTCGCACTGTCCCAGGAAGAACTTGATACTTTCACCGTGGATACTCAGGCGCAGGCTAAGTTTGCAACTGGCGCAGTGGATCACACTCTGCTCATGGGCGTGGACTATCTGCGTATGCGTAACGATATCAATGCGGACTTCGGTACGGCTAATTCGATTAGCGCGCTTAACCCTCAGCATGGCGATGACAGTTATGTCCTTAACTTCCCCTACAAGTATCTGAATAAGCAGGAACAGACGGGCCTGTACACTCAGGATCAGATGGAATGGAACCGTTGGGTGCTGACGCTGGGTGGACGCTATGATTTCGCGAAAACCTCGGCGTTTAGCCGTAGCGACGCGACGAAGGCTGAGAAGAACGACCAGCAGTTTACCTGGCGTGGTGGCCTGAACTACGTATTCGATAATGGTATTGCACCTTACTTCAGTTATAGCGAATCGTTCCTGCCAACATCCGGCACCAGCGCGGCTGGTCAGCCATTTGACCCGTCCCGTGCGAAACAGTACGAAGCCGGTGTTAAGTATGTGCCGAAGGATCGCCCTATTGTCGTGACGGCTGCGGTTTACCAGCTGACCAAAAACAAGAACCTGACTGCCGATCCGGAACATAACTTCTTCAGTGTTCAGAGTGGCGAAATCCGCTCACGCGGCATTGAACTGGAAGCGAAAGCGGCGGTGAATGCCAATATCAACGTGCTGGCGTCTTATACCTTTACCGATGCTGAATACACGAAAGATACTGAATTGCAGGGCCAGCGTCCGGTGCTGGTGCCAAGAAATATGGCGTCCTTGTGGGCGGATTACACCTTCAATGAAACCGCACTGAGCGGCCTGACCCTCGGCAGCGGCGTGCGTTATGTGGGTAACACGGTGGGTCAGTACACTACCGAAACGCAGAATAACAAGAACTTCAGCGTAGCCAGCTACAGTGTGATTGATGCCGCCATCAAATATGATCTGGGCCGTTTTGGCTTACCCGGATCTTCTGTTGGGGTAAACATCAACAACCTGTTCGATCGTGAATACGTCGCCAGTTGCTACCGCGACTACGCCTGCTACTGGGGCGCAGAGCGTCAGGTTGTTGGTACTGCCACCTTCCGTTTCTAAATGTCTCACCGGGTGCGGTTCGCCGCACCCGCCAATCAGAAGATCACCATGCAACAACAGCACACGTCAGAAACGACCTTTACCCTGGACCGTGTCAGTTTTAGCGTTCCAGGCCGTACCCTGCTACAGCCGCTGTCGCTGGCCTTTCCTGCGGGAAAAGTCTGTGGGTTGATCGGCCATAATGGCTCTGGAAAATCCACGCTGCTGAAAATGCTGGGCCGCCATCATGCGGCGTCAGCAGGGCAGGTGCTGCTGAATCAGCAACCGGTGTCCCGCTGGCAGAGTAAAGCCTTTGCCCGTGAAGTCGCCTATCTGCCTCAGCAACTTCCTGCGGCAGAGGGAATGACGGTACGTGAACTGGTCGCCATTGGCCGCTATCCGTGGCACGGTGCGCTGGGGCGTTATGGTGTGGAAGACCGCGAGCGTGTTGATGAAGCCATCAATCTTGTCGGGTTAAAACCTTTTGCCCATCGCCTGGTGGACAGCCTGTCCGGCGGTGAGCGTCAGCGTGCATGGATTGCCATGCTGGTGGCGCAGAACAGCCGCTGCCTGCTGCTGGATGAGCCGACGTCCGCGTTGGATATCGCCCACCAGGTGGATGTACTGGCGCTGATCCAGCGGCTCAGCCGCGAACGTGGCCTGACGGTGATTGCCGTACTGCACGATATTAATATGGCTGCGCGCTATTGTGACCATCTGGTCGCGCTGCGCGGTGGCGAAATGATTGCTCAGGGCGATCCCGCTGAGATAATGAACGGGGACGTGCTGGAACAGATTTATGGCATTCCGATGGGGATTTTACCGCACCCACAAGGTGGCGCGCCGGTGAGTTTTGTTTTCTAAGTGATTGTTTTCTAAGAATGGGATGTCGTGATGCCGGATATTTTGCGTCGCCGTTTACTGACGGCACTGGCTTTTTCCCCGCTGCTGGCCCAGTTTCCCTTCCCGGCGCATGCTGCGACAGAACCGCGCATTATCGCACTGGAGTGGTATCCACTTGAGCTGCTGATTGCCCTGGGCGTGATGCCGATCGGTGCCGCCGAACTTTACGGTTATGGTCAGTGGGTCGGTGAACCGAAGCTGCCTGCCTCCGTGGTCGATGTCGGGCTGCGTACCGAACCCAATCTTGAACTGATTACGCAGATGAAGCCTTCTCTGATCCTGTTTTCACAGGGTTATGGTCCCGATCCGGCTCGCTTTATGCGCATTGCGCCGGGCATGGGATTTGCCTTTAACGAAGGCGGGAAGGGGAAACCGCTGACCAGTGCGCGTCACGCGCTGATGGCGCTGGCAACGCGAATCGATCGTGTCCCGCAGGCCGTGGCGAATCTGGCCGAGCTGGATAGCCAGACTGAGCGCCTGAAAACCAAACTGGCAAACCGGCCGAAGCGCCCGCTATTACTGCTGTCGATTGTTGACCCGCGCCATGTGATTGTTTTCACTGAAAACGGCCTGTTCCAGGAAGTGCTGGACAACCTTGGGCTGGAAAACGCCTGGAAAGCAGAAAGTACCTTCTGGGGGAGCGTGATCATCGGTATTGAACGCCTGGCGGATCTGGGTGATGTCGATGCTATTGGCTTCGAACATGACAATCAGGCGATTGTTGATCAGGTAACCGGAACCGCGCTCTGGCAGTCTCTGCCGTTTGTGCGTGCCGGGCGCTTCAGACAGATGCCGCGCGTGTGGTTCTATGGCGCCACATTGTCGGCGATGCAGCTGATACACAGCCTTGACCATGCGCTGGAGGTGAAATGATGCGCCACTATCGTTTAGCCATCCTGCTGTTGACGGCGTTGTTTATGGGCGCATTGGCCCTGACGCTGATCAACCTGCAACAGCGCCTGCCGAGTGCGCTGTGGCTGACGGCGTTGCTGACCCCGGATACCAACCGTATTGAGCAGATGGTGTTTCATTACAGCCTGATGCCGCGTCTGTCGCTGTCATTGCTGGCGGGCGCAGGTTTGGGGCTGGTCGGTCTGCTGTTTCAGCAGGTGCTGCGTAATCCCCTGGCCGAACCGGCGACGCTGGGCGTTGCCAGCGGTGCGCAACTGGGGCTGACCGTTGTCACGTTGTGGAGCGTGCCGGGCGGTATGGTCACGCAGCAGCTGGCCGCGATGATGGGCGCGGTGCTGGTGGGGCTGATTGTGTTTGGCGTCGCCTGGGGCAAACGCATGTCGCCGGTGACGCTGATCCTCGCCGGGCTGGTGGTGTCACTTTACTGCGGCGCGGTGAACCAGATTTTTGCCATCTTCAATCACGACCAGTTGCAGAATATGTTTCTGTGGAGCACCGGTTCACTGAATCAGATGGACTGGAGCAACGTGGAGTTCCTCTGGCCGCGCCTGCTTGGCGGGCTGTTGCTCACGCTGCTGATGCTGCGCCCGATGACCCTGATGGGGCTTGATGATGGTGTAGCAAAGAACCTGGGTCTGGCTATTTCGCTGGCCCGTTTTGGCCTGCTGGCACTGGCGATTCTCATCAGCGCCTCGCTGGTCAATGCCGTGGGTATTATCGGTTTTATTGGGCTGTTCTCTCCGCTGCTGGCGCGGATGCTGGGCTTCCGGCGCTTGATAAGCCGTCTGCTGGTGGCACCGGTTATTGGGGCGCTGCTGCTGTGGCTGGCGGATCAGACGGTACTCTGGCTGACCAGTCGTCTGGGGGAGATTTCCACGGGCACGATCACGGCGGTGATCGGTGCGCCGCTGCTGCTGTGGCTGCTGCCGCGCCTGCGTACGGGTTCTGTGCCTCCGGCGATGAACCAGGGCGATAATGTGCCGACAGAGCGCCATCGCGTGCTGTGGTGGGCGCTGTTCGGTGGCGGTGCGCTGTTGTTGCTGATGGCGGTGGCATTAAGCTTTGGCCGTGATGCTAACGGTTGGGTGTGGGCCAGCGGTGAGCTGTGGCAGCAATTGCTGCCGTGGCGCTGGCCGCGTCTGGTGGCGGCGATGGCAACCGGAATGATGCTGGGCGTGGCGGGCTGTGTGGTGCAGCGTCTGACCGGCAACCCGATGGCCAGCCCTGAAGTGCTGGGGATCAGCTCCGGTGCGGCATTTGGCGTGGTGGTGATGCTGTTTATCGTGCCGGGTGATGCGTTTGGCTGGCTGCTGCCTGCCGGGAGCATTGGCGCTGCCCTGACGCTGCTGGTGATCTCGATTGCTGCCGGGCGGGGTGGGTTCTCGCCGGAGCGGATGCTGCTGGCCGGGATGGCGCTGAGTACGGCCTTTACCACATTGATGATGCTGCTGCTGGCCAGCGGTGACCCGCGTATGGCGAATCTGCTGACGTGGATCTCCGGCTCGACCTATAACATTGATGTTTTGCAGGCGAAGCGCACGCTGATCATGATGGTGGTGCTGTTGGCGCTGGTGCCGCTGTGCCGCCGCTGGCTGACGATTCTGCCGCTGGGCGGCGCGACCGCCCGCGCGGTAGGCATGGCGCTGGCGCCATCACGTCTGACGCTGCTGCTGCTGGCTGCGGTGCTGACTGCCGCTGCAACGCTGACCATCGGGCCGTTAAGCTTTGTCGGGCTGATGGCGCCACATATTGCGCGGATGCTTGGTTTCCGTCGGGCATGGCCGCAGCAGGTGATGGCGGCACTGTTGGGCGGCGGGTTGATGGTGGCGGCGGACTGGTGCGGGAGAATGCTGTCGTTCCCGGATCAGATCCCGGCAGGGCTGCTGGCGACCTTTATCGGTGCGCCGTACTTTATCTATCTGCTGCGTAAGGTATAAAAAAGGGCTGACCGGACAAAATGGTCAGCCTCTACAGGTGATGCAGGGCGGTAAGATATTTTGATTAAATCTGGCTATTTTTTTGTTTCAGGTAGGCAGAGAGCCAGGAAAGGAAGTCGATCAAGCTGGGCGGATAATCAGCGCAGTCACCGTGTCGTTTCTCCGTGATGATATTCAATGCCGCTACGGCGAGATCATTTGTTGGGTATTCTGTTAAGAACTGATCAATTTCACTGATCAGAGCTTGATCCACGCCGCCAAAATATTCTATAGAGGAATTCACTACGTCTGGGTAGTTATTTCCATAAGCATCAGCATCATCGCCCAGAAAAACAGAAAAGTAAGTTTTTATGTTTTTGTAATCACTCATGTTATCTGATTCTCGGGTATGCGGTGATAATGTAATAAGGCTTCCCATTGTGCGATTTTTTTAGAAGTACGATGGTAAGTTTATTCGTTTCGGTAGCCATTTTGGTCGATGCCGGAATGACCATGCCTACTTTAGATGAATGCAAATAATTGAACTCAAAATATAAAGAGTTATGATCTGTTGGTGTGCTTTTTGCCCATCGTCTAATCTGCCATCGATTGGCTTTTATCGCGTGGCTAATCGCTTTTTCGGCAATATTTAGTGAGATAAACGAACTGGCGGAGCTACTCTGTTTCAGAGTGCCTGATTGCATCCCCCGACCGATCTTATCCATTAATTCTATTTCAGACTTCCCGACATGCTTTTTGATTGTATGACCACCTCCCTTTTGTCCCTTTATGGCCTCATGCCGCATCAGATTGACCTGCCCCATTCTGACCGACGCGACCCGAGCTGCGCCAGCAACAGAAAACGGGATAACCACATCAACAGCGATACCGATCTGGTCAGCAGTGGAGGTATCCGCGCCCAGTTCTGTTGCGATACCCGCCGTGGCACGTGCTGTCATTGAGGCGGTCGGTTTACCTGTATAGACCTGATATGCAGAAGAACTGATTCCGTCCAGGCTGTGCGCACCGACAATGATGCACCCTGCTTTCGTCACCCCGGTAGGCTCAGGGACCAGGCAAAGGGCGGTGGCACTGGCCAGCTCCAGCACGCTTCCGAGAAAACTGATGCTGCCCCAGATTCGCTCAGTGAGAACAGATTCATCCGACATCACAGCGGCCAGTTGGACCGGTGTCATAGCAATACTTAAACCGTTTTCCATAACGTTTCCTTGTTATTAAATTATCCAGAATTGATGGTAATGGAATATATGTGATCAGGTAAATATTAACCTGTCCGTTGCGGGGTATTTTCAGAGAACAACTGAATGTCGAAAAGTCTGGGGGCGGTATTTCAGTAAATTACAGGGATATCGTTTATGTATATTAACGATATCCCTGATTTAAGAGTAACAGCGGATCGGTCTCTGCGGATTACAGCTTCGCGAAACTACGGCGTGCGGCATCAATCGTGTGCTGAATATCATCCGGGCTGTGCGCCAGCGACATAAAGCCTGCCTCGAATGCTGACGGTGCCAGATAGACACCCTCTTCCAGCATCAGATGGAAGAAACGCTTAAAGCGCTCAACATCGCACCTGGTTACATCCGCATAGCAGGTCACGCTTGCGGCATCCGTGAAGAAAATCCCGAACATACCGCCGACATGGTTGATCACCAGCGGGATGTTTTCGGCTTTGGCTGCGGCCAGCAGGCCATCGGCCAGTTGCGTGGTCAGGCGGGTCAGCGTCTCATGCGTGCCCGGACGAGAGACCTCCGTCAGACAGGCAAAGCCGGCGGCCATCGCAATCGGGTTACCGGACAGCGTACCCGCCTGGTATACCGGGCCGGTCGGTGCCAGCGCATCCATGACTTCGCGACGGCCACCAAAGGCACCCACTGGCATGCCGCCACCGATGATTTTACCCAGGCAGGTCAGATCCGGTTTCACGCCGTAATGGGCCTGTGCACCCGCCAGGGCAACGCGGAAACCGGTCATCACTTCGTCGATGATCAGCAGCGCACCAAACTCGTCGCACAGTGCGCGCAGGCCGGGCAGGAAGTCCGGCTGCGGTGGAATGCAGTTCATGTTGCCCGCAACCGGTTCAACGATGATGCAGGCGATCTCTTCCGGGTACTGCTCAAAGGCAGCGCGTACGGTGGTGAGATCGTTGAAGGTGCAGGTCAGGGTATGTTTGGCAAAGTCAGCGGGCACGCCCGGTGAGTTCGGCTGCCCCAGCGTCAGCGCGCCGGAACCCGCTTTAACCAGCAGGCAGTCGGCGTGGCCGTGGTAGCAACCTTCAAACTTGATGATTTTGTCACGGTGGGTGAAGCCGCGTGCCAGACGAATGGCACTCATGGTGGCTTCCGTACCGGAGTTGACCATGCGAACGGTATCCATGGTTGGCACCAGTTGGGTGACCAGTTCGGCCATTTTGACTTCCATCTCGGTCGGTGCGCCGAAGCTCAGGCCGCGGCCGGCAGCTTCGATAACGGCATGACGGATGGCGGGATGGTTATGACCCAGCACCATTGGGCCCCAGGAGCCAACATAATCGATGTAGGCTTTGCCATCCACATCGTACAGCAGGGCACCGTCAGCACGTTCGATAAACAGCGGCACGCCGCCCACGCCGTTAAAGGCCCGCACCGGTGAATTTACGCCACCGGGAATTAACTGCTGCGCCTGGGCGTACAGGTTTTCAGACTTACTCATGGAACCACTCCTGATCATTCATTTAAAAACCCATCTATTCTAAGGGAACTTAACGGATGGTTAAAAGGCTACGCGCGTTTCAGACACGTTTTACCATCAATTATTTACGCCAATCTAAAAGTAACATGGCGTGCTATCGTATCCTGATGCATTGCTCCACTTAAGAGCAGGGCTTGATTGCTATACCAGGCTATAAGATAATAACAACAATTATGGTCGATTTGTGACCTGTCAGGCACCCGGCCTGTACGTATACTGGAGTTACCTATGAGCGACGATGTAGCAGTACTGCCCCTGCAATTTACTGAAGCAGCGGCCAGTAAAGTCAAAAACCTGATTTCCGATGAAAATAACCCGGATCTGAAACTGCGCGTCTACATCACCGGCGGCGGTTGCAGTGGTTTCCAGTACGGTTTTACCTTTGACGATAAGATTAACGATGGTGATATGACCATTGAGAAAGCGGGCGTGGCGCTGGTTGTAGACCCGATGAGCCTGCAATATCTGGTGGGTGGCGCGGTGGATTATACCGAAGGGCTGGAAGGATCTCGCTTTATCGTGACCAACCCGAATGCCAAGACTACCTGTGGCTGCGGATCGTCCTTCAGTATCTGATTTACCCTTCATACTTGACGCCGCAGCTGTGTTGGCTGCGTCCCCTCACCCCGGTCACTTACTGATGTAAGCTCCCGGGGATTCAAGCACTTGCCGCCTTGCTGCACTGCCAATTATTTTGGGTAAACAGATACTGTTTATTGTAGAACTTACCATTCGACGGTTACTAACCTTGTGTCCTGCTTTGTTTTCGCATCAACAGTGATCCTACTTTGCGTCACTTTTGGCTGCGCTTCAGGTCTTCCTCCACACACAACACCGGGTAAACGGACAGCAGACAAGCTGCTACCTTCTACACTGCACTGTGAGTAGATGGTTAATTTCACCCCAATGCTGCCGGTTATCGAAGCGGCAAAGGCGTGACCCGTCATCATCAGCCCGAGGGCCAGATAAACGGTTTTCATGTTGCAATTTCCTGGTCAAAATCAGGGAAAAAACCCCTGAATAAAAAACGAGCATAAAATCGCCCGTATCCTTAGTTAACGGCAATTTTTGTCAGAACTTTACTCACCTTTAGCGGTGATTATTGCGGTTCTGATTTGCCGACTGACTGTAATTCACTGCACATTTTTTGTGCGGCAAGAATCATACGCGGTCCGGCACGGCTTAGCCAGTCATCATTGATGGCAATCACCGGGAGGGTGAGCTGGGGTTGCCAGAACTGCGCGATCTGCTGCGCATAAGCACTATCGCCGGGTGCTACGATAGCGGCAGGATGGCGTAACAATACCTGCTCGCGGCTCACCTGTGGCCAGGGCACGTGGACATCGGCAAAGATGTTCTCTCCGCCACATAAGCGCAGAACCTCATCCTGCAAGGTGTTGCCTGATGCGGTAAACAGCGGTTTGAGGCCAAACTGGAGAAAGACGCGCTTTACGGGGGTGTGCTGGTAGCGCTGGCGCAGGTCAGTAAACTGCTGTTGTAGCGTGGCGGCTGCCTGCTCCGCCTGCTGCGGTTGCGGGCTCCAGGCCGCCAGTTGACGCAGACTGGCAATCAGCTGCTCAATGGAGTCCGGCGCCAGCCAAACCACCTTGATGCCCAAAGCCTGAAGTTGGTCGGCCTGACGTTGCGGCGTTCCCCCTTTCCAGGCGAGCACGACATCCGGCTTTAGCCTGAGTAGTTTTTCGCTGTTGATCCCCTGCCAGTTAGCAACCTGTTCGATCTGCTGTGCAGCGGCAGGGTAATCAGAGTAAGCACTGACGCCCACCGGAGTAATACCGGCAGCAAAGGCCAGTTCGGTAATATTGGGTGCTAGTGTGACCACGCGGGGTGCGGCCTGGGCTGTGGCGGCGCAGGCCAGCCACAGCAGCAGGTAAACAAGGCGTTTAGCCACGGGACAGATGAGTCAGCAGGGTTTCCACCATCAGTGATGACTGTTGCGCTGCCACCACCAGGAACTCATCAAAGCTGAGGTGTGATTCTTGATCCGCTACGTCGGAAATCGCACGGACGACCACAAACGGCGTGCTGAACTGATGGCAAACGTGGCCGATCGCGGTGGCTTCCATCTCAACTGCAATGGCCTGCGGGAAGGTGCTGCGAATGCGCGCCAGCGGAGCCGAACCATTGATAAAGGCGTCGCCGCTGACCACCAGACCACGTACCGCGTTCAGATTCAGCTCGCCAATGCACTGTTCGGCAGCGGCAATCAGCGTGTCATCCGCCTTGAAGGCCGCCGGGCAGCCTGCCATCTGGCCGGGTTCATAGCCAAAGGCCGTCACGTCGGCATCGTGATAACGCACTTCATCAGATACCACGATATCGCCCACTTTCAGCGTTGGAGCCAGTCCACCGGCGGAACCGGTGTTGATCACGACATCGGGTTTGCACAGTTGCAACAGCAGGGTGGTGCCCAGCGCCGCAGACACTTTACCGATGCCCGACTTCAGCAGAGCAACCTCTACGCCATTCAGTGTACCGGTGTAAATTTCACAGCCCGCCAGGGTCAGGGTCTGACGGTTTTCAATTTTGTCACGCAGCAGCGTCACTTCCTGTTCCATTGCGCCAATAATGCCTGCTTTCATAGGGATACTCTCTGAAGTTGTGGAATTTGTCATTCATTGCGGCGACTAGTCTATCATGACAAACTGCGAGAATGGTGCGCCACTTATCAGAGGGAATCAGGTATGACTGGGATCGATTTTCGCAAAAAAATTAACTGGCAGCGGCGTTATCGCCCCTATCAGGGACCGAAGGATGAGCATGAAATCCTGCGCATATTTGAAAGCGATCGTGGTCGTATTATTAATTCAGCAGCGATCCGCCGACTGCAGCAGAAAACCCAGGTTTTCCCGCTGGAGCGTAATGCCGCTGTTCGCACCCGGCTGACTCATTCACTGGAAGTGCAGCAGGTGGGGCGCTATATCGCCAAAGAGGTACTGACGCGCTTGCAGGAAGCCGACCGTTTAGTCCCTTTAGGGCTGGCGCAGTTGACCGGGCCGTTTGAGAGCATCGTCGAGATGGCCTGCCTGATGCACGATATTGGCAATCCGCCGTTCGGCCACTTTGGTGAGGCGGCGATTAATGACTGGTTCCGTCAGCAGTTTGATGCGGCCTGGCAGCCGGATATCGGCCGGGAAGATCGCTGTATCCCTGCGGTATTACGCCATCAGGACGATGGTCTGAATGAACTGCGGGCTAAAGTCCGTCAGGACCTGTCTCATTTTGAAGGCAATGCTCAGGCAATCCGCACGGTGCATACGCTGATGAAGATGAACCTGACCTGGGCACAGGTCGGCTGTATTTTAAAATACACGCGTCCTGCCTGGCATAGCGGAGCCATTCCTGCCAGCCATGACTATTTAATGAAAAAACCGGGATATTACCTGGCAGAAGAAGAATATATCGCGCGGTTGCGTGAGCAATTAGATCTTCAGCCGCATTGTCGTTTTCCGCTGACTTATATTATGGAGGCTGCTGACGATATCTCTTACTGTGTGGCCGATTTAGAAGATGCTGTAGAAAAAAACATTTTCACCGTTGAGCAGCTTTATCAGTATCTATTCCAACTCTGGCCTGAGCACCAGGCAGGGGATCTTTTTGCCACTGTGGTCACCACCGCGCTGGATAAATCACGTAGTCGCCGCACAAATCGCAGCAGTGAAGATCAATTCTTTATGTATTTACGTGTCAATACCGTGGCGGAACTGGTGCCCCATGCGGCCAGCCGTTTTATCGACCATCTGCCCGCGGTTTACCACGGCGAGTTTAATGAAGCGCTGCTGGAAGATGGCAGTCCGCACAGTCAGCTATTAGATATTTTCAAAAAAGTCGCTTTTCGTCATGTGTTTAACCACCCTGAAGTTGAACAGCTGGAGTTGCAAGGGTATCGGGTGATTAGCGGTTTACTGGATATCTACCGTCCATTATTACTGCTGACGCGTGAAGAGTTCAGCGAATTGACGGAAAAGGATTATTTAAAAGGTTATCCCATTGAAACGCGGCTGTTCCATAAACTTTCGACGCGTTTCCGTCTTGCCTACAGCGAAGCGGTAGAGTCTCTGGATAAAAATCCAGATGAAGAGAATATCTGGGAATACTATTATCGCGTTCGTTTGTTGCAGGACTACATTAGCGGGATGACCGATTTGTATGCCTGGGATGAGTATCGACGGCTAATGGCGGTGGAATAAGTTAGCCAGTCGTGAGGATTTGTAAAGAAGAACAATATTTTTTTACTTTTCCTTGATGGTTAAATATGAACTTAGGGATAAAAAGTTAATCTGATATTCACAACCACAGCAATGGTTATCCCATAGAATCACTTGAGAATCCGACGAATGAAAAAAACCACGTTAGTATTGAGCGCACTGGCCCTGAGCCTTGGACTGGCGTTAAACCCTTTAGCTGCCGTTGCCGCTGAAACCGCCTCTTCGTCTTCCAGCCAGCCATTACCCAGTCTGGCACCTATGCTGGAAACGGTGATGCCTTCTGTTGTCAGCATCAATGTTGAGGGCAGCACGACGGTACGTACGCCGCGTATGCCTCAGCAGTTCCAGCAGTTCTTTGGCGATAATTCGCCGTTCTGTCAGGACGGTTCGCCATTCCAGGGATCGCCGATGTGTCAGGAAGGCGGCGGCCCGGAAGGGAAGGACAATGGCGGCGCAGACAGCCAGCAGCAGAAATTCCGCGCACTGGGTTCCGGTGTGGTGATTGATGCCGCTAAAGGCTATGTGGTGACCAACAACCACGTGGTTGATAATGCTACGAAAATTCAGGTTCAGCTGAGTGATGGTCGTAAATACGATGCAAAAGTGATCGGTAAAGATCCGCGTTCTGATATTGCGCTGATCCAGTTGAAAGAGGCGAAAAACCTGACCGCGATTAAGCTTGCTGACTCCGATAATCTGCGCGTGGGTGACTACACGGTGGCGATTGGTAACCCGTATGGTCTGGGTGAAACGGTCACCTCTGGTATTGTCTCTGCTCTGGGACGTAGTGGGTTGAACGTGGAAAACTACGAAAACTTTATCCAGACCGATGCTGCGATTAACCGGGGTAACTCCGGTGGTGCGCTGGTGAACCTGAACGGTGAACTGATCGGTATTAACACGGCGATCCTCGCGCCAGACGGCGGCAATATCGGTATCGGCTTTGCCATCCCAAGTAACATGGTGAAAAACCTGACGTCACAGATGGTTGAATTCGGTCAGGTGAAGCGCGGTGAGCTGGGTATCATGGGCACCGAACTGAACTCTGAACTGGCTAAAGCGATGAACGTCGATGCCCAGCGTGGTGCGTTCGTCAGCCAGGTACTGCCGAAGTCTTCAGCGGCCGAGGCGGGCATTAAAGCAGGTGACGTGATTGTGTCGATCAATAACAAGCCGATCTCCAGTTTCGCTGCGTTGCGTGCAGAAGTGGGATCGTTGCCGGTAGGCACTAAAATGGAGCTGGGTCTGATCCGTGATGGTAAGCCAATGAAAGTGAATGTGGCGTTGCAGCAAAGCGCCGCCGCGAAAGTGGATTCGGGCACCATTTATAACGGTATCGAAGGGGCTGATCTGAGCAACTTTGATGCGAAAGGCGTTAAGGGTGTGAAAGTGGATAACGTGAAAGCGGGTTCTGCGGCAGCGCGTATTGGCCTGAAGAAAGAGGATGTGATTTTAGGCGTTAACCAACAGCCGATCGCGAATCTGGGCGAATTGCGCAAAATCCTTGATACCAAACCGTCAGTGTTGGCACTCAATATCCAGCGCGGTGACGCCAGTATTTATTTGCTGATGCAGTAAGTTATGCTGAAAAGTGCCGATTGAAAATAAGATCGGCACCAGAACAAAAAAGGGGTGACCAGTATTCTGGCCACCCCTTTTAATATCAGAGCAGGAATTAACGACCGCCGCGGGTCAGTTTGTCCAGGTCTGATTCAATTTCAGCGATCTTGTTAGAGACCACACTCTCCAGATGACGCAGGTCATCAAGAATTTTGCGTTTCAGATCAACTTCCACCTGGTCGCGCTGGCAAATCTGGTCAAGCTCATCAATCACATAGCGCAGGTTCGGGCTGATTTCCTGAACTTCTTTGTAACCCTGGCTGGCGTTGTCAGCGACCACGGTTTTGCGCTGGCGCGGATATTTAAATTTCACGCTTTTGGCAAAGAACTCGCCTTTATCTTTGCGGAAATAGATTTTCAGGATGTCGTTGTTGGCTTCCTGACGCAGGCTGTAACGGTCGATATCTTCCGGCGTAGCAATTCCAAGACCTTTCAAGTTGTCGTACATAGCATTTTCCTTTAAGGAGACTATCGATCCAGATGCGATCAGAGTAGTCGCTATCCAAGAAATGGAAAAGGATCGGTTAATTTAAATACAGGATTTTTCTGGCGCGGATTATGGCGCAGATTGTGCGCAATAGCACCACTTGTTTCGAGACGTGAAAGAGGTAGTTCAGGGTGGGAGTGTAAATTTGACGTTACAGTAAGGTGCGGACCACTGGCGTGGCCCGCGCGAGGATCAATCAATGGTGCGCAGCAGTTCGTTAATGCCGGTTTTGCTCAGCGTTTTCGCATCGACTTTTTTCACGATAACGGCGCAGTACAGGCTGTAAGTACCGTCTTTCGATGGCAGGTTTCCTGAAACCACCACGGAACCGGCAGGGACACGGCCGTAATGCACTTCACCGGTTTCGCGGTCGAAGATCTTGGTGCTCTGGCCGATATATACGCCCATTGAGATCACGGAACCTTCTTCTACGATCACGCCTTCAACGATTTCTGAACGTGCGCCGATGAAGCAGTTGTCTTCAATGATGGTTGGGTTAGCCTGCAACGGCTCCAGCACGCCACCAATGCCAACGCCGCCAGACAGGTGAACGTTTTTACCGATCTGTGCACAGGAACCCACGGTGACCCAGGTATCAACCATCGTGCCTTCATCAACGTAAGCGCCGATGTTAACGTAAGAAGGCATCAGGACGGTGTTACGCGCAATGAAAGCACCCTGGCGTACTGCTGCTGGTGGAACAACGCGGAAGCCTTCTTTTTTGAAGCGCGCTTCGTCGTAGTCAGCAAATTTCATTGGAACTTTGTCGTAGTAACGGCTTTCTGCGCCATCAATTACCTGATTGTCATTGATGCGGAAAGAGAGCAGAACCGCTTTCTTCAGCCACTGATGCGTAACCCATTCGCCGTCGATCTTCTCAGATACGCGCAGGGCACCGCTGTCCAGCTGGGCGATAACCTGGTTGACGGCTTCGCGGGTGGCGGCGTCAGCGTTTGCTGGGGTAATGTCCGCACGGCGCTCGAAAGCCGCTTCAATAACACTCTGTAAATCTTGCATAGAATAGTCTCTTCCTGGTTTTGCTCTGCGCCTTTAAAAAGAAAACGATTCCGTTGCAGCAGAATCAGGCGCTGGCACTGTTAAAAAGTAAATCTGGGTCACACTTTATCGTTTGGAACAAGGGCCTCTGTCAACCGTTGTTGCAGCCGTTCGCGCAAATCGGCGTCTAATGCCCGGCGATCGCTGTTGGCGAGAATAAACAAATCCTCTACGCGTTCACCGATGGTACTGATGCGCGCACCGTGCAGCGACACGTTCAGGTCAGCAAAAACCTCCCCCACGCGCGCCAGCAATCCCGGCTGATCCAGCGCCACCAATTCCAGATAAGTTCGCCTGTCCGTGTGTGTGGGTAAGAAGTTGACCGCAGTATCCACGTTAAAATGCTTCAGACGGGCCGACTGACGACGCGTGCGAGGAGGGTGCCAGCTGGTCTGGCAGATCGCCTGTTCCAGCGCCTGACGTGTCATCTCATGACGGTCCGCTGACAGCGGGCTTCCGTCCGGCTCCAGCACGATAAAGGTATCCATTGCCATGCCGTCACGGCTGGTGAAGATCTGTGCATCGTGGACGCTTAGATTACGGCGATCCAGCTCGCCCGCGACAGCGGCAAACAGATACGGACGATCCGGGCTCCAGATAAAGATCTCGGTACCGCCGCGTGTCGCTTGCGGGCTGACGAGGATCAGGGGCAGGTTGAGATCGTGGTTCATCAGATGACGCGCATGCCACGCCAGCTGGTTTGGCGTGTGGCGCAGGAAATAGTCAGCGCGGCAGCGGCCCCAAATGCTGTGCAGTGCTTCCTCGTCGATATTGTCCATACGCAGTAGCGCCAGCGCCTGGAGCCGATGATGGCGCACGCGTTCGCGCAGGTCCGGGCTGTTCTCCATTCCTCTGCGTAGCTGTTTCTCGGTAGCGAAGAACAGTTCGCGTAACAGACTCTGCTTCCAGCTGTTCCATAAGGTTTCATTGGTGGCGCAGATATCGGCAACGGTCAGGCACACCAGATAACGCAGGCGGTTCTCATTCTGCATCACTTCGGCAAATTGCTGGATCTCCGTCGGGTCTTGAATATCGCGGCGCTGGGCGGTGACAGACATCAGCAAGTGATGACGCACCAGCCAGGCAACCAGTTGCGTTTCGCGTGAGTTAAGGCCGTGCATCTCAGCAAACTCCAGCGCATCCTGGGCGCCGAGAATCGAGTGGTCGCCGCCTCGCCCTTTGGCGATATCGTGAAACAGCGCCGCCATGAGCAGTAATTCCAGCTGCGGCAGGCGTGGCCAGAGTTCAACACATAGCGGATGACGCTGACGCGTACGTTCGTCGGCAAAGCTTTCCAGCTTTTGCAATACGCGAATGGTGTGTTCATCAACCGTGTAGGCGTGGAACAGATCAAACTGCATCTGACCGACAATGTTGCTCCACTGTGGCATATAAGCCCACAGCACACTGTGGCGGTGCATCGGCACCAGCGCCCGGCTGACCGCCCCCGGATGGCGCAGAATAGACAGGAACAGCTCCCGGGCCTCAGGGATGGTACACAGTGGCTGCTTCAGATTACGGCGCGCGTGGCGCAGATGACGCAACGTATTGGAGTAGATACCGGTAATTTTTGGTGTGCGCGCCATGGTGTAGAACATGCGCATAATCGATTCTGGCTGGCGGGCAAACAGCGTGTCATCGCGCAGGTCAATCAGCGTGCCGCGCAGCTGGAATTCATCATCTAGCGGTCGGGGTTTTTCATCGGTTGGCAGCGCCAATATTGCTTCATCGAAGAGCTGCAACAGCATTTGGTTCAATTCGCCAACGCGGCGTGTAACGCGGAAGAAATCCTTCATCATGCGTTCAACCGGCTCATTGCCTTCGCCCTTATAATTCAGACGTTGGGCAACATTGAGCTGACGATCAAACAGCAGGCGGTTGTCGTAGCGCGTCAGTGTCAGGTGCAGTGCAAAACGAATGCGCCACAGGAAGCTCTGGCACTCGTTCAGCTCGTTACGCTCGGCTTCTGTCAGGAAGCCAAAACCGACCATTTCATCGAGTGAGGTCGCGCCAAAGTGGCGACGTGCTACCCACAAAATGGTGTGAATATCTCGCAGGCCACCGGGGCTGCTTTTGATGTCCGGTTCCAGATTGTAGCTTGTGCCGTGATAGCGCTGATGACGTACCTGCTGTTCGTCAATTTTGGCCGCGAAGAAACGGTCTGACGGCCAAAAACCATCGCTGAAGACGTTTTTCTGCATCTCCAGAAACAGCGTGAGATCGCCGGTCAACATGCGTGATTCGATCAGGTTGGTTGAGACGGTAAGGTCGGACAAACCTTCGAGCAGACACTCTTCCAGAGTCCTTACACTGTGACCGACTTCCAGCTTGAGGTCCCACATCAGGGTCAGTAGCTCGCTGGTACGGCGGGCATCTTCCTCAGACAGGGGTTTGCGGCTGAGGATCAATACATCAATATCCGACAGCGGATGCAGTTCGCCACGACCGTAGCCGCCAACGGCAACCAGCGCAATGCCATCTTTTTCCGGGAAGCCGAAGAAGCGCCACAGGCGGCGGAGCAGACGATCAATAAACAGTGTGCGGGCGTCGATCAGGCTTTCCGCATCTTGCCCGGCGTCAAAGGCGGCGGCGAGATGCTGCTGGAAAACATCCAGATGATGCCTGAGTGTATCGCGGTTCAGTTCGGCATCTTCCCAGCGGCGCGGGGCCTTGGTGAGTTTTTTCAGGATGCTGGCTTCAGGTATGTCTTTATTCATTTCACCGCTCCCAGGACATAAAAAAACCGGCTTACGCCGGCTGGGTATGTTGATCGCGGGCTGACCGAAAAAGAAGGTCAGCTCCTACAGCATCACTCCGGGTTGCTCCGAATGTAGAGGGCGACCTTCTTTTCCGGTCGCCCCTTGATGCCAGTGCAGAATCAACCTTCGTGCGTCAAAATCGCCGGAATGGTGTCATCTTTGCGCAGCGTCATAATTTCGCAGCCGTTTTCTGTCACCACAATAGTGTGTTCGTACTGAGCGGACAAGCTGCGATCTTTCGTTTTTACCGTCCAGCCATCTTTCATGACGCGAATGCGGTAATCACCGGCGTTGACCATCGGCTCGATGGTGAAAGCCATACCGGCCTGCAAGACCACGCCGCCGTCATCGGCATCGTAGTGCAATACCTGTGGCTCTTCGTGGAAGCCTTTACCGATGCCGTGACCACAATATTCGCGCACGACAGAGAAATCCTGTGCTTCTACAAATTTCTGGATTTCGCGGCCCAGGGTGCGCAGGCGAATGCCGGGTTTAACCATGCGCAGAGCCAGATACAGGCTTTCCTGAGTCACACGGCACAGACGCTCGCCCTGGATGGTCGGTTTGCCGACGATAAACATGGTGGAGGTATCACCGTGGTATTCATCTTTAATGACGGTGACATCGATATTGACGATATCGCCATCTTTAAGGATTTTATCCTCGCTCGGAATACCGTGGCACACCACTTCATTCACCGAGATGCATACAGATTTAGGGAAACCGTGGTACCCCAGGCTGGCAGAAACCGCATGCTGCTTGTTCACGATATGATCGTTACACAGGCGATCAAGCTCACCGGTGCTGACGCCAGGCTTAACGTGCGCTTCAATCATTTCAAGAACTTCGGCGGCCAGACGGCCTGCCACGCGCATTTTTTGGATTTCTTCTGGGGTTTTAATTGAAATAGCCATTCATCAGGTCCGCATTTGTCGTCATTTTCGACAATAATAAAGAAAGTGCTGCAATGGTAGCAGTCCCCCCGGACGCTGCCAATTGGTGTTTGTGGCGTAAACTGCGGCGCAGGCGTGAGTCAGTCAATTTCGGCGAGTAAGGCAACTACCAGTTGGCTTCAATACCTCATTTATGGTATAAAGCGCGCCGACGATTCTCTGTTCGGTGATTCTCACCGTGACGCGAGAAACGCATAAATCTCACTATGTGTAAATAACACACACGTATCGACACCTACGCCGGGGTGCCTTGCTGGTTCGAAAGAGCCGATGGGTCGGTTGTATGGGATACGTGGAGGCTTAACCCCAAACTATATCTATAGAGGTAATCATGGCAACTGTTTCCATGCGCGACATGCTCAAGGCCGGTGTACACTTCGGTCACCAGACCCGTTACTGGAACCCGAAAATGAAGCCATTCATCTTCGGCGCTCGTAACAAAGTTCACATCATCAACCTTGAGAAAACTGTACCAATGTTCAACGAAGCTCTGGCTGAGTTGAGCAAGATCTCTTCCCGTAAAGGTAAGATCCTGTTCGTTGGTACTAAGCGCGCTGCAAGCGAAGCGGTAAAAGAGCACGCTCTGAGCTGCGACCAGTTCTTCGTTAATCACCGCTGGTTGGGTGGTATGCTGACTAACTGGAAAACTGTTCGTCAGTCAATCAAACGTCTGAAAGATCTGGAAATTCAGTCTCAGGACGGCACTTTCGACAAACTGACCAAGAAAGAAGCGTTGATGCGCGATCGCGAACTGGCCAAGCTGGAAAACAGCCTGGGCGGTATCAAAGATATGGGCGGCCTGCCAGACGCACTGTTTGTTGTTGATGCAGATCACGAACACATCGCTATCAAAGAAGCAAACAACCTGGGTATCCCAGTATTTGCTATCGTTGATACCAACTCTGATCCAGACGGCGTTGACTTCATTATCCCTGGTAATGACGATGCAATCCGTGCTGTGAGCCTGTACCTGACTGCAGTGGCTACCACTGTACGTGAAGGTCGCTCTCAGGACCTGGCTCAGCAAGCTGAAGAAACCTTCGCTGAAGCTGAGTAATAAGGCTTGCTCTTTAGAGAGCCCTTGTACATCAGATGTGAATCTGTAAGGAAGGGGCCTTGATTGGCCCCTTTATTTTTTCGACTTCGCTTTGCCGAATGTCATATTTATCCGATAGATTTCACGTTGCAGTAAGGCGGCAACTGAGGGCAGTCCAGAAGCTTACATCGGTAAGTGACTGGAGGGACCGAAGGCAGCCAACGCAGCTGCGACTGGAAAGATGAAGGAAAATTCGGCGGGGCAGAATGTTTCTCCCGAGACCAGGCATCTCAAGCTAACGCCGTAAGGCGAGCTGGCAGATGCAAGCTAACCGAGGATTAGAGAATGGCTGATATTACCGCTGCTCTGGTAAAAGAACTGCGCGAGCGCACTGGCGCTGGCATGATGGATTGTAAAAAAGCACTGACCGAAGCCGACGGCGACATTGAGCTGGCGATCGAGAACATGCGTAAATCTGGCGCGATCAAAGCCGCTAAGAAAGCAGGCAACGTTGCTGCTGACGGCGTGATCAAAACTAAGATCGACGGCAACTACGCAGTGATTCTGGAAGTGAACTGCCAGACTGACTTCGTTGCTAAAGACTCTGGTTTCCAGGCTTTCGCTGACAAAGTGTTGGATGCTGCTGTTGCAGGCAAAATCACTGACGTTGAAGTGCTGAAAGCACAGTTCGAAGAAGAGCGCGTTGCACTGGTTGCTAAAATCGGTGAAAACATCAACATTCGTCGCGTATCTACTCTGGAAGGCGAAGTGCTGGGTAGCTACCTGCACGGTGCTCGCATCGGCGTTCTGATCGCGGCTAAAAGCGCTGACGAAGAGCTGGTTAAGCAGCTGGCAATGCATGTTGCAGCAAGCAAACCAGAATTCGTTAAGCCTGAAGATGTGTCTGCTGAAGTGGTAGATAAAGAGTACCAGGTTCAGCTGGACATCGCCATGCAGTCTGGCAAGCCAAAAGAAATTGCAGAGAAAATGGTTGAAGGCCGTATGAAGAAATTCACCGGCGAAGTTTCTCTGACTGGCCAGCCTTTCGTCATTGACCCAAGCAAAACTGTGGGTCAGCTGTTGAAAGAGAAAAACGCAGACGTGACCAACTTCATCCGCTTTGAAGTGGGCGAAGGCATTGAGAAAGCTGAGACAGATTTTGCAGCAGAAGTTGCTGCGATGTCCAAACAGTCTTAATGATCCGAAAAGAACCGCCAAATGGCGGTTCTTTTTTGCCTGCATTTGGCAGCGCATTTTCAGTCTCATCCCAATAGCATTTCTCTGATGCTTTTAGGATGATACCGCACACAGTTAACACCCCTTTTCGACGATATCTTCCAGGAAAAAAACCATGGCGACCAATGCAAAACCCGTATATCAACGTATCCTGCTAAAACTGAGTGGCGAAGCCCTGCAAGGTGCTGAAGGCTTCGGTATCGATGCCAGCGTGCTGGATCGTATGGCTCAGGAAGTAAAAGAACTGGTAGAGCTGGGCATTCAGGTAGGTGTGGTTATCGGTGGTGGTAATCTGTTCCGCGGTGCTGGCCTGGCGCAGGCTGGTATGAACCGTGTTGTTGGCGACCATATGGGGATGCTGGCAACCGTGATGAATGGCCTGGCAATGCGTGATGCGTTGCACCGTGCCTATGTTAACGCCCGCCTGATGTCGGCTATCCCGCTGAACGGCGTGTGTGACAACTACAGCTGGGCAGAAGCGATCAGCCTGCTGCGTAATAACCGCGTAGTGATTTTCTCCGCAGGTACCGGTAACCCGTTCTTTACCACAGATTCCGCAGCCTGCCTGCGTGGCATCGAAATCGAAGCCGATGTGGTGCTGAAGGCCACCAAAGTGGATGGCGTGTACTCCTCCGACCCGGTGAAGAACCCGGATGCTGTCCTGCACGATCAGTTGACCTATACTGAAGTGCTGGATAAAGAACTGAAAGTGATGGATCTGGCGGCCTTTACCCTGGCGCGTGACCATTCACTGCCAATCCGCGTGTTCAATATGAACAAGCCGGGCGCACTGCGTCGCGTCGTGATGGGTGAAAAAGAAGGCACACTGATTACGCATTAATATCAGTCTGCGGTTAAAAGGGTTAAAATAAGGTATATTCTGCATGTCAGGATTATCTTTAAATGTATTTGAACGGCTTCTGGCGATGCCAGAGGCTGGTGGATCAAACAGAATCCAAGGGTTCCCACGTGATTAACGACATCAAGAAAGATGCAGAAACGCGCATGGATAAATGCGTCGAGGCCTTCAAAGGCCATATCAGCAAAATCCGTACCGGCCGCGCATCGCCGAGTATTCTCGACGGTATCATGGTCGATTATTACGGTTCTTCAACCCCGCTGCGTCAGTTGGCCAGCGTGACGGTAGAAGATTCACGTACGCTGAAAGTCAACGTCTTCGACCGCTCTATCAGCGCTGCCGTTGAAAAAGCGATCATGTCTTCCGACCTGGGTCTGAACCCAATGTCAGCCGGCACCGACATTCGTGTTCCATTGCCAGCACTGACTGAAGAGCGTCGTAAAGACCTGATCAAGATCGTGCGCGGTGAAGCTGAGCAGGGTCGTGTGTCTGTGCGTAACGTACGCCGTGATGCAAATGACAAGGTTAAAGCACTGCTGAAAGACAAAGAGATCAGTGAAGACGATGATCGTCGTTCACAGGAAGACGTACAGAAAATGACTGACGTATTTATCAAGAAGATTGATACTGCGCTGGCCGAAAAAGAAGCGGAGCTGATGGACTTCTGAGTTCGTCATCACCCAATGAAACGCCGTACAGATTGCCGTTCACACGAAGGGTCGGTCTGGCGGCGTTTTGCGTTTGTTAACTTCCCCGGCAGGTCTCTCTTCCTTATCCTGATTGCTGCCTGCGCCGGGTCATTACACAGAGCAGCCTCATGAAACACTTGACGATCCTCGGTTCGACCGGTTCTATCGGTACCAGCACACTGGCCGTGGTACGTGCTAACCCGCACTTGTTTGCCGTGAAGGCACTGGTTGCCGGACGCAATGTGGAACTGATGGTCGAACAATGTCTGGAATTTCGCCCGGATTATGCCGCAATGTCAGACGTCAAAGCGGCTGAAGCACTGCGTCTTCGTCTGAAAGATCTCAATGTGGCCACTGAAGTATTAAGCGGGGAGCAGGCTGCCTGCGATCTGGCTGCGTTGGATGGCGTGGACCAGGTGATGGCCGCTATTGTCGGTGCAGCAGGATTATTACCTACCCTGGCTGCAATTCATGCTGGAAAACAGGTGCTGCTGGCGAATAAAGAGTCGCTCGTAACCTGCGGCCGCCTATTCCTGGAGGCGGTAAGCACCTCTAAAGCGCAGTTATTACCTATCGACAGCGAGCACAACGCCATTTTTCAGAGTTTGCCTGCTTCCCTCCAGCAGCAGTTAGGGTACGCTTCTTTAGACGATAATGGCATTGATAGCATTATCCTCACGGGGTCAGGTGGCCCGTTTCGTGAGACGCCGTTGGCAGAATTACGCCATATGACGCCGGACCAGGCGTGTGCGCATCCGAACTGGTCGATGGGGCGAAAAATCTCCGTCGACTCGGCCACTATGATGAACAAAGGCCTGGAATATATCGAAGCCCGCTGGCTGTTTAATGCGACTGACGCGCAGATGGAAGTGGTTCTGCATCCGCAATCTGTTATTCATTCAATGGTACGTTATCGGGATGGCAGTGTGATTGCCCAGCTTGGATCGCCGGATATGCGTACGCCAATTGCTCATGCGATGGCCTGGCCGCAGCGCGTGGCCTCAGGTGCCCAACCACTTGATTTCACTCGTATGTCTGCGTTGACCTTCTCTGAGCCTGATTATGCGCGCTATCCCTGCCTGAAACTGGCTATTGAAGCCAGTATTACGGGACAGGCGGCGACCACGACGTTGAATGCAGCGAATGAAATTGCGGTTGCGGCTTTTCTGGCATCTGAAATCCGCTTTACCGATATTGCGGCATTGAATGTTGCGGTGCTTGAGACATTGTCGAGCCAGGAACCTTCAAGCGTCGAAGCGGTGATTGCCATTGACCGGGAAGCCCGTGCGGTGGCGAGTGCTTTACTGCCACGCTTTTCTGCAGGAAGGGCCAGCGCGATTTAACGCGCCGCTATTTGTGAGCACTGGGCGGAGGTGGTATAGTCTTGCCCCACCGTTCCGGTGCCACGGCGTGATCAAGCGGATAAGTTCGTGCAATCACAGTCTTTTTACGCCGGGCGGGTGAGGTTTTTCAGAAGCCATTACATACCCAAATCACTGGCGCTGCAGCATGGCGGCGGCTTCAAATTATGAAGGGTATATTTCTGAATAAGGAAATAATTACGCATTATGTCGTCCGAAAATCAATTACAAACCGATGACCAGCAGGGGGCAGGCCCCCGTCATGTGGCCATCATTATGGATGGCAATGGTCGCTGGGCTAAAAACCAGGGCAAGCTGCGTATTTCTGGTCATAAAGCGGGAGTGAAATCCGTGCGCCGCGCCGTGAGTTTTGCGGTGAGCAACAAGCTTGATGCGCTCACGCTTTATGCCTTCAGTAGTGAAAACTGGAACCGTCCTCAGCAGGAAGTTCTGGCGCTGATGGAGTTGTTCGTTTGGGCACTCGACAGCGAAGTAAAAAGCCTGCACAAACATAATGTCCGGTTGAAAATTATTGGTGATATCAGCCGGTTTAACACGCGCTTGCAAGAGCGTATTCGCCGTGCTGAAGAACTTACTCAACAAAATAATGGACTGACACTCAACATTGCCGCGAATTATGGCGGACGTTGGGATATTATCCAC
Organism: Erwinia sp. AnSW2-5; assembly: GCF_045107195.1. Classification (NCBI taxonomy): domain Bacteria; kingdom Pseudomonadati; phylum Pseudomonadota; class Gammaproteobacteria; order Enterobacterales; family Erwiniaceae; genus Erwinia; species Erwinia sp. AnSW2-5. The sequence continues at coordinate 29,550 of NZ_JBJGXA010000015.1, read as the reverse complement.
GGGGTCAGAAAAATAGCAGAGCAGGTACAGGAAGGACTTCTTCGTCCGGATCAGATTGAAGAAGAGACCCTGCACCCGTATCTTTGCCTGAATGAACTGGCACCTGTGGATCTGGTAATAAGGACCGGGGGAGAGCATCGGATTAGTAACTTCCTGCTGTGGCAAGTCGCCTATGCAGAGTTTTGGTTTACCGATACTCTTTGGCCTGATTTTGATGAACAAGTTTTTGAAGGTGCACTGAATGCGTTTGCACAACGAGAGCGCCGGTTTGGCGGCACAGCACCCGGCGGCGCATAAGCGCACTGGGGGTAATCTTTGTTAAAGTCTCGCCTGATTACCGCGTTTATTTTAATCCCCATCGTCATTGCAGCGTTGTTCCTGCTGCCGCCGTTAGGGTTTGCCATCACAATTTTAGCGATCTGCATGCTTGCCGCGTGGGAATGGGGCCAGTTTGCGGGCTTTGCTGCCCGCTCACAGCGAATCTGGCTTGCGCTGCTGTGTGGCCTGTTGCTGGCCTTTATGCTGTTTACGCTGCCTGCTTACCAGCACTCCGTGCATCTGCCGCAAATTGGTGGCGCCTTGTGGGTGTCGCTTGGTTGGTGGATTGTGGCGCTACTTTTGGTCCTGTCCTATCCCGGCTCTGCCGCGTTCTGGCGCAATTCCCGCCCGTTACGTCTGGTGTTTGGCCTGCTCACCATTGTCCCGTTCTTTTGGGGCATGCTGGCGCTGCGTCAGTATCACTATGAAGCGGACCACTATGCGGGTGCATGGTGGCTACTTTATGTGATGTTCCTCGTGTGGGGCGCAGATTCCGGTGCCTATATGTTTGGCAAGCTGTTCGGCAAACATAAACTGGCACCGAAGGTCTCACCGGGCAAAACGTGGGAAGGCTTCTTCGGTGGGTTGGTGACCTCAGCCATACTCTCATGGCTGTTTAGCGTGTTTGCTCCGCTCCAGGTGCCATTGTCGACATTGCTGATTTGTTCGATTACAGCCGCGCTGGCGTCGGTTCTTGGTGATTTAACCGAGAGCATGTTTAAACGCGAAGCGGGCATTAAAGACAGCGGCAGTCTGATTCCAGGTCATGGCGGTATTCTTGACCGCATTGACAGCCTCACGGCAGCTGTACCGGTGTTTGCCTGCCTGTTGCTGCTGGTCTTTGGGACGCTGTAGGGAAACATTATGTTGAGCGTACTCTGGAGTTTTGCTGCTTTTATTCTTGCACTGGGGATTTTAATCACCGTGCATGAGTTTGGCCATTTTTGGGTAGCCCGCCGCTGCGGCGTGAAAGTTGAGCGCTTCTCCATTGGCTTTGGCAAAGCGTTGTGGCGACGTCGCGACAAGCAGGGTACTGAGTACGTTATCGCATTGATCCCGCTGGGTGGCTACGTCAAGATGCTTGATGAGCGTGTAGAAAGCGTGCCGCCTGAACTTCGCCATCAATCCTTTAATAACAAAACGATCCTCCAGCGTGCCGCCATCATCAGTGCCGGCCCTATCGCTAATTTCATCTTTGCTATCTTCGCCTACTGGTTGGTGTTTATCATCGGCGTTCCTGGTGTACGCCCTGTAATCGGTGAAATAGTGAGCGGTTCGCCAGCCGCTGAAGCGCAAATTACCCCAGGCACGGAACTTAAAGCCGTTGACGGTATCGAAACGCCTGATTGGGATGCTGTGCGTATGGCATTGGTGGCGAAGATTGGTGATGAAAGCACCACGTTAACCCTTGCTCCATTTGGCAGTGAAAAAACCAGTGATAAGACAGTGAATTTGCAAGACTGGCAGTTTGAGCCAGACAAGCAGGATCCAGTGACGTCATTGGGGATACGGCCGCGTGGACCACAGATCGAATCGGTGTTGGCACAGGTGCAAAATGACTCCGCTGCAAGTCGAGCGGGTTTGCAAGCTGGCGACAGGATCGTTAAAGTCGATGGTCAGCCTTTGGACCAGTGGCAAGATTTTGTTGCCACAGTACGCGACAATCCAGGTAAAGATATAGCCATTGGGGTAGAGCGTCAGGGCAGTACGGTCAGTTTGACACTGACGCCGGACGTTAATCCTCATAACAAGGCAGAAGGGTTCGCCGGAGTGATACCGCGCATTATTCCTCTGCCTGAAGAGTACAGAACGGTGCGCCAGTATGGCCCGTTTGCCGCAATCGGTGAGGCCAGCGCGAAAACCTGGCAACTGATGAAGCTTACGGTGAGCATGCTGGGAAAACTGATTGTTGGTGATGTGAAGTTGAACAATCTCAGCGGGCCGATTTCGATCGCGCAGGGTGCTGGGATGTCAGCGGATTACGGTTTGATTTACTACCTCATGTTCCTCGCTCTGATTAGCGTGAACCTTGGGATTATCAATCTGTTCCCATTGCCGGTGTTAGATGGTGGCCATTTGCTGTTCCTGCTGATCGAAAAGATCAAAGGAGGGCCGGTGTCCGAGCGAGTTCAGGACTTCAGTTATCGTATCGGCTCGATTGTGCTGGTGCTGTTAATGGGGCTTGCGCTATTCAATGACTTCTCAAGGCTATAGTTTACCAATCGGTAAATTGTCTGTGAGAACTAGTTAGGAAGATTGCAGAAAAACGATGGCGATGAAAAAGTTGCTCATAGCGTCGCTGCTGCTTAGCAGCGTTACCGTATACGGTGCAGACGGATTCGTGGTGAATGATATTCACTTTGAAGGCCTGCAGCGAGTCGCCGTCGGTGCGGCATTGCTCAGTATGCCAGTCCGCGTTGGAGATACCGTCTCCGATGAAGATCTCAGTAACACCATTCGTGCACTGTTTGCCACCGGGAATTTTGAAGATGTTCAGGTCCTGCGCGACGGCAATACGCTGATCGTCCAGGTGAAAGAGCGTCCGACCATTGCCAGTATCACTTTCTCCGGTAACAAAGCGGTGAAAGAGGACATGCTCAAGCAGAACCTTGAAGCATCTGGCGTGCGCGTGGGTGAAGCTCTGGATCGCACCACGATCTCCTCCATTGAGAAAGGCCTGGAAGACTTCTATTACAGCGTCGGTAAATACAGTGCCAGCGTGAAAGCGGTGGTTACGCCACTGCCACGCAACCGTGTTGACCTGAAGCTGGTGTTTACTGAAGGTGTGTCTGCTCAGATTCAGCAGATCAACATCGTGGGTAACAAAGCGTACAGCTCAGATGAACTGATCTCGCGCTTCCAGCTGCGTGATGATGTGCCATGGTGGAACGTCGTCGGCGATCGTAAATACCAGAAACAGAAACTGGCGGGTGACCTTGAAACCCTGCGCAGCTTCTATCTGGATCGCGGCTACGCACGATTCAATATCGACTCCACGCAGGTCAGCCTGACGCCGGACAAAAAAGGTATCTACATCACCGTCAACATTAATGAAGGCGAGCAGTACAAGCTTTCTGGTGTGGCAGTGACGGGTAACCTGGCGGGACACTCAGCAGAAATCGAAACCCTGAGCAAAGTCACCCCTGGCGAACTGTATAACGGTTCTAAAGTGACGCGCATTGAAGACGACATCAAGAAATTGCTGGGTCGTTATGGCTACGCTTATCCGCGTGTACAAACGCAGCCAGAAATTGATGATGTTAACAAAACGGTGAAACTGCGTATTAATGTGGATGCGGGTAACCGTTTCTATGTGCGTAAAGTCCGTTTCGAAGGTAATGACACCTCTAAAGATTCCGTTCTGCGCCGCGAAATGCGTCAGATGGAAGGTGCATGGCTGGGCAGCGACCTGGTCGAGCAGGGTAAAGAGCGTCTGAACCGCCTGGGCTACTTCGAAACCGTGGATACCGACACTCAGCGTGTGCCAGGTTCGCCTGACCAGGTTGACGTGGTGTACAAGGTGAAAGAACGTAACACCGGTACATTGAACTTCGGCGTGGGCTACGGCACCGAGAGTGGCGTTAGCTTCCAGGTTGGTGTCACCCAGGATAACTGGCTGGGTACAGGTAATACTGTTGGCATCAGCGGAACCAAGAACGATTACCAGACCTATGCTGAATTCTCACTGACTGACCCATATTTCACCGTTGATGGTGTCAGTCTGGGCGGCCGCGTCTTCTATAACGACTTTAAAGCAGACGATGCTGACCTGTCTGACTACACCAACAAAAGTTATGGTGTGGACGGAACGCTGGGCTTCCCGATCAACGAGAACAACAGCTTGCGTGTGGGTCTGGGCTATGTTCATAACAGCCTGTCTAACATGCAGCCGCAGGTTGCAATGTGGCGCTATCTGCGTTCCGTAGGGCAGAACCCAACGCTGGCAGGCGATGAAGACTACTCTGCAGATGACTTCACCTTCAACTACGGCTGGACGTACAACACCCTTGACCGCGGGTTCTTCCCAACGGCGGGTAACCGTACCAACCTGAACGGTAAAGTGACCATCCCTGGTTCAGATAACGCCTTCTACAAAGCCACACTGGATACTCAACAGTATCTGCCGCTGAACCAGGATCGTACCTGGGTGCTGTTAGGTCGCGGTCGTGTGGGTTATGGCGATGGCCTGAGCGGTAAAGAAATGCCGTTCTATGAGAACTTCTATGCCGGTGGATCTAGTACGGTTCGTGGCTTCCGTTCCAATAACATTGGTCCTAAAGCGGCTTACCTGAATAACGGTTCTTCTGACTGTTCAGGCACCGACGTGAACAAGGTGTGTAACTCCGATGATGCTATCGGCGGTAACGCAATGGCGGTTGCCAGTGCAGAGCTGATCACACCAACGCCGTTCCTGAGCGAGAAATACGCTAACTCTGTACGTACGTCCCTGTTTGTGGACGCTGGTACTGTGTGGGACACCAAGTGGGAAAACACTGCCGCTACCCGTGCAGCAGGTATTCCAGACTACAGCGATCCAAGCAACATCCGCATGTCAGCCGGTCTGGCACTGCAATGGATGTCGCCTCTGGGGCCGCTGGTGTTCTCTTACGCCCAGCCGTTCAAAAAGTATGATGGAGATAAGGCCGAACAGTTCCAATTTAACATTGGTAAAACCTGGTAATTCGGACTTGCACGGAAGCACGGAAAGAGAGTATCGCGCTTACCCTGTTTGAAAGAGAAGCGGGTAAGCGCAACACATGTGTCCGTGACACAAACGTTGATGGTGAGGAGTTTTATAGTGAAAAAGTTGTTGTGTGCCGCAGGTCTGGGTATTGCTCTGGCGGTGTCCGCCGGCGCTCAGGCTGCTGATAAAATTGCAGTGGTGAACGTTTCCAGCATTTTCCAACAGTTACCAGCGCGTGCGACCGTTGCGAAACAATTGGAGAACGAGTTCAAAGGCCGTGCAACTGAGTTGCAGGGTATGGAACGTGATCTGCAAACTAAAATGCAGCGTCTTCAGCGTGACGGCTCTACCATGAAGGCCGCCGATCGCAGCCGTATGGAAAAAGACGTGATGGCGCAGCGTGAAGCCTTCTCAACGAAAGCGCAGGCTTTCGAGCAGGATAACCGCCGTCGTCAGATGGAAGAGCGTAACAAGATCCTGAGCCGTATCCAGGATGCCGTTCAGAAAGTGGCTGATAGCGAAGGTTACGACGTCGTCATCGATCAGAATGCGGTTGCGTACGCTGCTAAATCTAAAGACATCACTGCTGATGTTCTGAAACAGGTTAAATAATTCATGTCTTCAATTCGACTGGCTGATTTAGCCCAGCAGTTGGATGCAGAATTGCACGGAGATGGCGATATCGCCATCTCCGGCATTGCTTCTATGCAATCCGCCCAAACCGGTCAGATCACGTTTCTTTCAAACAGCCGTTACCGCGAGCAGCTCGCAGCCTGTCAGGCTTCAGCCGTGGTGCTCACTGAAGCGGATCTGGAATTTTTCCCTGGCGCTGCGCTGGTGGTTAAAAACCCGTATCTGACCTACGCCCGTATGGCACAGTTGCTGGATACAACGCCGCAACCTGCCAAAAATATCGCCCCCAGCGCCGTCATTGATGCGAGCGCACAGCTTGGCAATAATGTCTCGATTGGCGCAAATGCGGTGATCGAATCTGACGTTATCCTTGGCGATAATGTTGTTATCGGCCCAGGTTGCTTTGTGGGCAAAAAGGCACGTATTGGTGCCGGTAGCCGCTTGTGGGCCAACGTTTCTGTCTACCATGAAGTCGAGATGGGTCGTGACTGTCTGGTTCAGTCCGGCACGGTAATCGGCTCGGATGGCTTTGGTTACGCTAACGATCGTGGCAATTGGGTGAAAATCCCCCAGCTTGGCACGGTGATCATTGGCGATCGTGTAGAAATTGGTGCTTGTACCACCATCGATCGCGGTGCTCTGGATAACACCCAAATAGGGAATGGTGTTATTATAGATAACCAGTGTCAGATTGCACACAACGTGGTGATTGGCGACAACACCGCAGTGGCAGGTGGCGTAATTATGGCTGGCAGCCTGAAAATTGGCCGCTATTGCATGATTGGCGGTGCCAGCGTAATTAATGGTCATATGGAAATTTGTGACAAAGTTACCGTCACGGGGATGGGAATGGTGATGAGGCCAATCACTGAACCTGGAGTATACTCCTCCGGGATTCCGCTACAGCCCAACAAATCCTGGCGCAAAACTGCAGCTCTGGTGATGAACATCGATGAAATAAGCAAACGCTTAAAAGCCATCGAACGCAAGGTCGGCAAAGACTAAGCGGGTTAACATCACGCTGCCCGGCTTTCATAAATAGAATATGCGAAAGCGTTAGCGTACAGATATAATTTGCGGCCTGCAGACGATGGGATGATCGTTGCGGGCCGTGTCATTGATGCCATCAGAATTTTTAGGACAGGAAGAGTATTTTGACTACTGAAACTCATACTCTGAAGATTGAAGAGATTATTGAACTTTTACCGCACCGTTACCCGTTTTTGCTGGTTGATCGCGTACTTGAGTTCGAAGAGCACAAGTTTTTGCGCGCGGTCAAAAACGTCTCGGTCAACGAACCGTTTTTCCAGGGCCATTTCCCTGGTAAACCGATTTTCCCCGGTGTGCTGATTCTGGAAGCAATGGCACAGGCTACGGGTATTCTGGCGTTTAAAAGCGTTGGTAAACTTGAGCCAGGCGAGTTGTACTATTTTGCCGGTATCGACAGTGCGCGTTTCAAGCGCCCAGTGGTACCTGGTGACCAAATGATCATGGAAGTCACCTTTGAAAAAACCCGCCGTGGGTTGACGCGCTTTAAAGGCGTAGCGACCGTTGACGGTAAAATTGTCTGCGAAGCAACGATGATGTGTGCCCGCAGCCGGGAGGCTTAATTCGTGATTGATAGCACCGCCGTAGTTCACCCAAGCTCGATCGTTGAAGACGGCGCCATTATTGGTGCTGGTGTCCAGATTGGCCCGTTTTGCATTGTTGGTGCGAACGTTTCGATCGGCGAAGGCACGGTTCTGAAGTCGCACGTAGTGGTCAATGGTCATACCGTTATTGGTAAAGACAACACCATCTACCAGTTTGCTTCGATTGGTGAAGCAAATCAGGATCTGAAATACGCCGGTGAACCTACACGGGTTGAGATTGGCGACCGTAACCGCATTCGTGAAAGCGTGACTATCCATCGTGGTACTGCGCAGTCCGATGGCCTGACCAAAGTCGGCGATGACAACCTGTTAATGGTTAATGCCCATGTGGCGCATGACTGTGTTATTGGGAGCCATTGTATTCTGGCGAATAACGCAACGCTGGCCGGCCATGTGATCGTGGATGATCATGCGATCATTGGTGGTATGACGGCGGTGCACCAGTTCTGCATTATCGGTGCTCATGTGATGGTTGGCGGTTGTTCTGGCGTTGCCCAGGATGTGCCACCTTACGTGATTGCGCAGGGTAACCATGCGACACCGTTTGGCATTAACCTGGTGGGTCTGAAGCGCCGTGGTTTCAGCAAAGATGCGCTGCATGCGATTACCGCAGCTTACAAGCTGTTGTACCGCAGCGGTAAAACACTGGACGAAGTGAAACCTGAAATTGAGGAGATTGCGAAAGCGCATCCTGAAGTTCAGCCGTTCTATGACTTCTTTGCCCGCTCTACAAGGGGTTTGATTCGTTAACTCATGCCAAAGCATCCCTTAACGATTGCCCTTGTCGCCGGAGAAACCTCCGGCGATATTCTTGGTGCCGGTCTTATCCGCGCGCTGAAAGAAAAGCATCCTGACGCCCGCTTTGTTGGGGTGGCTGGCCCGCTTATGCAGGCTGAAGGCTGTGAAGCCTGGTATGAAATGGAAGAGCTGGCGGTGATGGGCATTGTTGAGGTGCTTGGTCGCCTGCGTCGCCTGTTACATATTCGCCGCGATCTGACCCGCCGCTTTACTGCGCTAAAGCCTGACGTTTTTGTGGGCATTGATGCGCCAGATTTCAATATCACCCTGGAAGGGCGTCTGAAACAGCAGGGCATCCGAACTATTCACTACGTCAGTCCATCCGTTTGGGCATGGCGTCAGAAACGGGTGTTTAAGATTGGCCGCTCCACTGACCTGGTGCTGGCATTCCTGCCGTTTGAAAAAGCCTTCTATGACCGTTTTAATGTGCCGTGTCGCTTTATTGGCCATACCATGGCCGATGCGATGCCAATCGAACCGGAAAAACACGCCGCACGTCGCGAGCTGGGCATTGCCCCGGACGCGCTTTGCCTGGCACTGCTTCCCGGCAGTCGCGGGGCCGAAGTCGAAATGCTGAGTGGCGATTTTCTGCGAACGGCGATGCTGCTTAGAGCAAAATACCCGGCGCTGGAAATTGTGGTGCCGCTGGTTAATCCGCGCCGCCGCGAGCAGTTTGAGAAAATTAAAGCCGAGGTTGCACCTGACCTGACCATGCATTTGCTGGATGGCAAAGGGCGTCAGGCGATGGTTGCCAGTGATGCTGCACTGCTGGCTTCCGGTACTGCTGCGCTGGAGTGTATGCTGGCGAAATGTCCGATGGTGGTTGGCTACCGTATGAAACCTTTCACCTTCTGGCTGGCAAAACGCCTGGTAAAAACGGATTACGTCTCACTGCCTAACCTGCTGGCGGGTCGTGAGCTGGTGAAAGAGTTGCTTCAGGATGAATGCCAACCCGATCGGCTGGCCGCAGCATTAGAACCGCTGCTGGCTCAGGGTGAAACCCGCGATAAGCTGTTGGCGACCTTTGCTGAACTCCATCATCAGATCCGCTGGAATGCCGATGAGCAGGCTGCGGCCGCCGTACTGGAACTGTGCCCATGAGTGAATTTATCTATCCCAATGCCGCACTGATTGCGGGCGTTGATGAAGTTGGCCGTGGCCCGTTGGTCGGTGCCGTGGTGACGGCCGCCGTGATCCTTGATCCTGCACGCCCTATTGTCGGGCTTGCCGACTCGAAAAAACTGTCGGAAAAACGCCGTCTGGCGTTGTACGATGAGATCACAGAGAAGGCGCTCAGCTGGAGTCTGGGCCGGGCAGAACCGGAAGAGATTGACCAGCTGAATATTCTGCATGCCACCATGCTGGCGATGCAGCGTGCGGTAGCCGGTTTGCACCTGACGCCAGATTTTGTCCTGATTGATGGTAACCGTTGCCCGGTGCTGGCCATGCCCAGTCAGGCCGTGGTTAAAGGTGATAGCCTGGTGAAAGAGATCAGCGCCGCCTCAATTATTGCGAAGGTGACACGCGATCGCGAAATGGCTGAGCTGGATCTGCTCTATCCTGAATATGGGTTTGCCCAGCACAAAGGTTACCCAACTGCACTGCATATGGAAAAACTGCTCCAGTTTGGTGCCACATCGCAGCATCGGCGCAGTTTCGCTCCGGTACGTAATGTCTTGATGGATGCCGATGTTGCCGCTACGGTTGCGCGTACGCGTTAGCCGACATAACGAAAACGGCAGCAGCGCGGCCGTTTCACGTTTGCAGGATAGTTAATCTTCTTCCTCCGTTTTAACAGGATCACCGATGGCCGAACCTCGTTTTATTCATTTACGCGTCCACAGCGACTACTCCATGATCGATGGGCTAGCCAAAACTGGCCCGTTGGTGAAAAACGCGGCCAAAATGGGCATGCCGGCTATCGCGATCACTGATTTCACCAACCTGTGTGGACTGGTGAAGTTTTACGGGACGGCACACGGCCAGGGCATGAAGCCCATTATTGGCGCAGATTTCAACGTCAGTAGCGAAGCAATGGGTGATGAGCTGTCGCAAATCACCGTACTGGCTGCAGATAACGACGGTTATCAAAACCTCACCCTGTTGATTTCCCGAGCCTATCAACGTGGCTACGGTCCTGCTGGCCCGACGATCGATCGAGACTGGCTGGTTGAGTATCAGCAGGGGATTATTTTGTTGTCCGGTGGACGCCGTGGCGATGTCGGTAAAATGCTGTTGCGTGGCAATACTGCGCAGGTCGCAGAGTGTCTGGCCTTTTATCAGCACCATTTTCCCGATCGCTACTACCTTGAACTGATCCGTACTGGCCGCCCGGATGAAGAAACTTACCTGCATGCCGCCGTTGAGCTGGCGATGGCGAACGCGATCCCTGTGGTTGCCACCAACGAAGTCTGCTTCCTGACGGAATCAGAATTCGATGCGCATGAAATCCGCGTCGCCATCCACGATGGCTTTACCCTCGATGATCCAAAACGTCCGCGCAACTACAGCCCGCAGCAGTATATGCGCAGCAGCGAGGAGATGTGCGAGCTGTTCTCGGACATCCCGGAAGCGCTGGAGAACAGCGTCGAAATTGCCCGTCGTTGTAACGTGACTATCCGTCTGGGTGAGTACTTCCTGCCGCAGTTCCCGACCGGTGATATGACGACCGAAGATTTCCTGGTCGTGAAATCGAAAGAGGGACTGGAAGATCGCCTGGCGTTTCTGTTCCCTGATGAGCAGGTGCGCGCCGAACGCCGTCCCGCCTATGATGAACGCCTGGATATTGAACTCACCGTTATTAACCAGATGGGATTCCCTGGCTACTTCCTGATCGTGATGGAGTTTATCCAGTGGTCGAAAGATAACGATGTGCCGGTAGGGCCGGGACGTGGTTCGGGTGCCGGTTCACTGGTGGCTTATGCGCTGAAAATCACCGACCTCGACCCGCTGGAGTTTGATCTGCTGTTCGAACGTTTTCTTAACCCGGAACGTGTGTCGATGCCTGACTTCGACGTCGATTTCTGCATGGAAAAACGCGATCTGGTGATTGAGCACGTCGCTGAAATGTACGGGCGCCAGGCGGTTTCGCAGATCATCACTTTTGGTACGATGGCGGCAAAAGCGGTCATCCGCGATGTGGGCCGCGTACTGGGGCATCCTTACGGTTTCGTGGATCGCATCTCCAAGCTGGTGCCGCCAGATCCCGGTATGACGCTGGAAAAAGCCTTTGCCGCAGAGCCGCAGCTGCCAGAAATCTATGAGGCAGATGAAGAGGTTAAAGCGCTGATTGACATGGCGCGCATTCTGGAAGGGGTCACGCGTAACGCCGGTAAGCATGCCGGGGGCGTGGTGATTGCGCCGACCAAAATTACCGATTTTGCACCGATCTACTGCGACGAAAATGGTAACCACCCAGTTACCCAGTTTGATAAGAACGATGTGGAGTATGCCGGGCTGGTGAAATTTGACTTCCTGGGGTTGCGCACGCTGACGATCATCGACTGGGCGCTGGCGATGATTAACGCTCGCCGGGCGAAAGAAGGCAAAGATCCGATCGATATTGCGGCGATCCCGCTTGAAGATCAGAAAAGTTTCGATATGCTGCAACGCTCGGAAACCACAGCGGTGTTCCAGCTCGAATCACGCGGCATGAAAGACCTGATCAAACGTCTGAAGCCTGACTGCTTTGAGGATATGATCGCTCTGGTTGCCCTGTTCCGTCCCGGTCCGTTGCAGTCCGGCATGGTTGATAACTTTATTGACCGTAAGCATGGGCGTGAGGCGATCTCCTACCCGGATATTCAGTGGCAGCATGAGTCGCTGAAGCCGGTGCTGGAACCGACCTACGGCATTATCCTTTACCAGGAACAGGTGATGCAGATTGCCCAGGTGCTGGCAGGATACAGCCTGGGCGGCGCGGATATGCTGCGTCGTGCGATGGGTAAAAAGAACCCGGTCGAGATGGCCAAGCAGCGCGGCGGCTTTGAAGATGGTGCGAAATCGCGCGGCATTGACGGTGAGCTGGCGATTAAAATCTTTGACCTGGTGGAAAAATTCGCCGGGTACGGATTTAACAAATCTCACTCCGCCGCTTATGCACTGGTCTCTTATCAGACGCTGTGGCTGAAAGCACACTATCCGGCCGAATTTATGGCGGCGGTGATGACCGCCGATATGGACAACACCGAGAAGGTGGTTGGCCTGGTGGATGAGTGCTGGCGTATGGGGCTGAAGCTCTTGCCGCCGGATATTAACTCCGGACAGTACCAGTTCCACGTCAACGATAAAGGCGAGATTGTTTACGGTATTGGCGCGATAAAAGGGGTGGGTGAAGGCCCGATCGAAGCCATTATTGATGCACGTAATGAGGGCGGATATTTCCGTGAGCTGTTTGACCTGTGCGCTCGCACCGATACCAAAAAGCTGAATAAGCGGGTACTGGAAAAACTGATTATGTCCGGTGCGTTTGACCGTTTAGGTCCGCACCGCGCTGCGTTGATGAGCGCCTTACCGGATGCATTGAAAGCGGCTGACCAGCATGCCAAAGCCGAAGCTATCGGCCAGGCAGATATGTTTGGTGTGCTGGCCGAAGCCCCGGAGCAGGTAGAGAAGTCCTATTCGGACGTCACGCCGTGGCCGGAACAGATTCAACTGGATGGCGAAAGAGAGACGTTAGGGCTTTACTTAACGGGTCACCCAATCAACCAGTATTTGAAAGAGATTGAGCGCTATGTCGGTGGACTGCGCCTGAAAGACATGCACCCGACCGAGCGTGGTAAGATGATCACCGCAGCCGGTCTGGTGGTGGCGGCCCGCGTCATGGTAACAAAACGCGGTAACCGTATTGGCATCTGCACCCTGGATGACCGTTCTGGTCGTCTGGAAGTGATGTTATTTACAGATGCGTTAGATAAGTTCCAGCATATGCTGGAGAAAGACCGTATCCTGATCGTCAGTGGGCAGGTCAGCTTTGATGACTTCAACGGCGGGCTTAAAATGATGGCCCGCGATATGATGGACATTGATGAAGCACGTGAAAAATATGCACGTGGGCTTGCTATCTCGCTGACGGACAGGCAAATTGATGACCAGCTTTTGAACCGTCTCCGTCAATCCCTGGAACCCCATCGTTCGGGGACAATTCCGGTACATCTCTACTATCAGAGAGAGGATGCGCGGGCGAAGTTGCGCTTCGGTGCAACCTGGCGCGTGTCGCCGAGCGATCGTTTGCTGAACGATCTGCGATCGTTGATAGGATCGGAGCAGGTGGAACTGGAGTTTGACTAAAACAGGATTATTATGAGTCTTAATTACCTGGATTTCGAACAGCCAATCGCTGAGCTTGAAGCGAAAATTGATTCGCTCAAGTCGGTTGGCCGTCAGGATGAAAAACTGGATATTAATCTGGATGAAGAGATTCAGCGTCTGCGCGATAAAAGCGTTGAGCTGACCCGTAAAATCTTCTCAGATTTAGGTGCCTGGCAGATCGCGCAGCTTGCGCGTCATCCGCTGCGCCCGTATACGCTGGACTATGTTCGCAATGTGTTCACTGACTTTGACGAGTTGGCGGGTGACCGCGCCTATGCCGATGATAAAGCTATCGTTGGTGGTACTGCGCGTCTCGACGGCCGTCCGGTGATGATCATTGGTCATCAGAAAGGGCGTGAAACCAAAGAGAAAATTCGTCGTAACTTCGGTATGCCAGCACCGGAAGGTTACCGCAAAGCGCTGCGTCTGATGGAGATGGCCGAGCGTTTTAATATGCCGATCATCACCTTTATCGACACCCCGGGTGCATACCCGGGTGTGGGCGCAGAAGAGCGCGGTCAGTCTGAAGCCATCGCACGCAACCTGCGTGAGATGTCAGGGCTGACTGTGCCGGTTATCTGTACGGTTATTGGCGAGGGCGGTTCTGGTGGCGCACTGGCCATTGGCGTCGGCGACAAAGTGAACATGTTGCAGTACAGCACCTACTCGGTGATTTCGCCGGAAGGCTGTGCGTCTATTCTGTGGAAAAGCGCCGATAAAGCGCCACTGGCTGCAGAAGCGATGGGCATCATTGCACCGCGTCTGAAAGAGCTGAAGCTGATTGATAGTGTGATCCCGGAACCACTGGGTGGCGCACACCGCAATCCGCTGGCGATTGGTGTTTCACTGAAGGCTCAGCTGCTGGCCGATCTGGCCGATCTCGATACCTTCACGAAAGAAGAGTTGTTGGATCGTCGCTATCAACGTCTGATGAGCTACGGCTACGCCTGATAGTTCAGCATTTGTTACCCAAAGGGCCAGACATCGTCTGGCCCTTTTTGTTTTGCGTCCACTATGCTTACACACCGGAGCAAACAGACCAGGAGGCCACATTGAATATTATCGCGATCATGGGACCGCATCACGCATTCTATAAAGATGAACCCATCCGTGAGCTCGATACAACGTTAAAAAGCCAGGTTTTTCAGACTATCTATCCGCATGATGCCAGCGACCTGCTGAAGCTGATTGAACATAACCCGCGCATCTGTGGCGTGGTGTTTGACTGGGACGAGTACAGCCTCGAACTCTGTCGTGATATCAACCAGTTAAATGAATACCTGCCGCTGTATGCCTTTATCAACACCCACTCGACGATGGATGTCAGCATTAACGAAATGCGCATGACTATCTGGTTCTTCGAATATGCCCTGAATGCTGCCGATGACATTGCCCAACGTATACGGCACTACACGGATGAGTACATCGACACTATCACGCCACCTTTGACCAAAGCGCTGTTTACCTATGTGAAAGAGGGTAAGTACACTTTCTGCACGCCAGGGCATATGGCGGGAACGGCGTTCCAGAAAAGCCCTGTAGGTTGCCTGTTTTATGATTTCTTTGGTGCCAATACGCTGAAAGCGGATATCTCGATTTCCGTCACCGAGTTGGGATCGCTGCTCGACCATACTGGCCCACACCTTGAAGCCGAAGAGTATGTCGCGCGCACCTTCGGTGCCGAGCAGAGCTATATGGTCACCAATGGCACATCGACCTCGAATAAGATTGTCGGTATGTACGCCGCGCCAGCGGGCAGCACCATGCTGGTGGATCGTAACTGCCATAAGTCACTCACTCATCTGTTGATGATGAGCGATATTATTCCCATCTGGCTGAAACCAACGCGAAACGCGTTGGGTATTCTTGGCGGTATCCCGAAACGCGAATTCACCAAAGAGAGTATCGCCCTGAAAGTGGCACAGACACCGCGTGCCAGCTGGCCGGTCCATGCGGTGATCACCAACTCGACGTATGACGGATTGCTGTATAACACGCAGTACATCAAAGAGACGCTGGATGTGCCGTCAATCCACTTTGATTCTGCCTGGGTTCCTTACACCAACTTCCATCCGATCTATGAGGGACTGAGTGGGATGAGCGGGGAGCGCACGCCGGGCAAGGTGATCTATGAAACCCAGTCGACGCACAAACTGCTGGCGGCCTTTTCACAGGCTTCGCTGATCCACATTAAAGGCGACTACGACGAGCAGACTTTTAACGAAGCCTACATGATGCACACCACCACTTCACCCAACTATGCGATTGTGGCGTCTATTGAGACGGCGGCAGCGATGCTGCGTGGCAATCCGGGTAAGCGGTTGATCAATCGTTCGGTGGAGCGGGCGCTGCATTTTCGCCGCGAAGTTCAGCGTCTGCGTGAAGAGTCTGAAGGCTGGTTCTTTGATATCTGGCAGCCTGAAGGGGTCGATGAACCGGCATGCTGGGCGATTCAGCCCGGTGAAGAGGAGTGGCACGGTTTCCGCGATGCGGATGCCGATCATATGTATCTCGACCCGATCAAAGTCACGATCCTGACGCCGGGGATGAGCGAGCTGGGTGATATGGCGGAAGAGGGGATCCCCGCCGCGCTGGTGGCGAAGTTCCTCGATGAGCGTGGTGTGGTGGTGGAAAAAACCGGGCCATACAATCTGCTGTTCCTGTTCAGCATCGGTATTGATAAGACCAAAGCGATGAGCGTCCTGCGCGGATTGACCGAGTTTAAACGCTCGTACGATCTCAATCTGCGGGTGAAAAACATGCTGCCGGATCTGTATGCAGAAGATCCCGATTTTTATCGCAATATGCGTATTCAGGATCTGGCGCAGGGGATCCATACGCTGATCCGCCAGCACGATCTGCCGCGTCTGATGCTACAGGCTTTTGCCACGCTGCCCGAGATGAAACTCACCCCGCACCACATGTTCCAGCAGCAGGTGAAGGGCAATATCGAAACGGTGGAGATCAGTGAGCTGGTGGGGCGCATCTCGGCCAATATGATCCTGCCTTATCCTCCCGGCGTACCCGTGGTGATGCCTGGCGAGATGATCACTGAACAGAGTCGGGCCGTTCTCGATTTCCTGCTGATGCTGTGCGCCATCGGCAAACACTATCCGGGTTTTGAAACCGATATCCACGGCGCGAAGCTGACCGATGAAGGGCAGTATCTGGTGCGCGTGCTGAAACACGACGTGGAGATATAATCCAGAATGGTGCCATTGCGGTGGTAATGCCTGACGGGTAAGGTCGTCAGGTATGCATTAAACAGGAGTGACCATGTCAGGTTTACAGTTAAAAAAAGTCCATCACGTGGCGATCATTGCCGGGAACTATGCAATGAGTAAGGCATTTTACTGCGATATCCTGGGGTTCGGCCTGATGAGTGAAGTGTATCGCGAGGAGCGCGACTCCTGGAAAGGGGATCTGACGCTGAACGGTGAGTATATTATTGAGCTGTTCTCATTCCCGCATCCCCCTGCACGACCGACTCAGCCAGAAGCCTGCGGTCTGCGCCATCTGGCATTCAGTGTGGATGATGTTGATGCGGCGAAACAGCAGCTGGAAACACAAGGCGTGTCTTGTGAGGCGATACGCATTGATCCGCTGACCGGCAAGCGCTTTACCTTCTTTAATGACCCGGATGGATTGCCGTTAGAGTTGTATCAGGCTTAAAATACCCCTCTGCTAAACCCGGCTTTTTGTCGGGTTCTTCTTTCAGGAAAGCCATGTCATCCCTTGCCCATCTTGAAGCCCAACTGGCAAATGAGAACAGCCTGCTGCTGGCCTACAGTGGTGGACTTGACTCCAGCGTATTGCTGCATCAACTGGTGTTGCTCAGAGGGCTGCGTCCGGCGTTACAGCTGCGGGCGGTGCATATTCATCATGGACTTAGCCCGCTGGCGGATAGCTGGGTGGCGCATTGCCAGCAGCAGTGTGCGCGCTGGCAGGTGCCGCTGGAGGTGGTGTACGTCGCGGTGGATGCACGTCAGGGGGGGATTGAAGCCGCGGCACGTAGCGCACGCTATCAGGCCTTCAGTCAGCGGCTGCTGGCGGGGGAAACGCTGTTAACCGCCCAGCATCAGGACGATCAAAGTGAAACCCTGTTACTGGCGCTGAAACGCGGCAGCGGTCCGGCAGGGCTGGCGGCCATGCCACAACAGCACGGCCTGGGCGAACACCGGCATCTGCGGCCCTTGCTAACGCACAGCCGCCAGCAGCTTGAAGAGTGGGCCGATCAGCACCAGTTGACGTGGATTGAGGATGACAGCAACAGCGATGCGCGCTATGACCGGAATTTTCTGCGCCTTGAGGTGATGCCGATACTGAGTGCCCGCTGGCCGCACTTCTCACGTGCCGTGGCCCGCAGCGCAGCCCTGTGTGGCGAGCAGGAGCAACTGCTGGATGAGTTGCTGGCCGAGTCGCTGGCCTCGCTGGTGGATGCGTCCGGTACGCTGGCAATTACGCCGATGCGTGAGATGAGTGAGGCCCGGCGCTTTGCTCTGCTGCGGCGTTGGATTGCGCATCAGCAGGGCAGCATGCCGTCGCGCGATGCGCTGCGGCGTCTGTGGCAGGAGGTGGCCTGTAGCCGCGAAGATGCCGAGCCACGTCTCCGGCTCGGGCAGCACGAAGTGCGCCGTTTTCGCGACCGCCTGTACTGGCTGCCCTTGATGACATCGCCGGGAGCATGCGTGTTAGCATGGACAGAAACGGCGCTGCCATTATCACTGCCGGAGGAGCTTGGGCTGCTACGACAGCATGTAAGCGGCATTGCTCTACGTCGTCCAGCGCCTGATGAGCAGGTGAACATTCGGTTTAAAGCGCAGGGATCGTTTTATATTGTCGGCCGCGCCGGGCGTCGGCCGTTAAAGAAACTCTGGCAGGAGCTGAACATCCCGCCGTGGCAGCGCGAACGGACCCCACTGATTTTTTATGGCGACCGTTTGATTGCTGCAGTAGGCGTTTTTGTCACCCATGACGGTGCCCCCGAAAGCGCGGAAACGACCTGGTACATTGACTGGTGTCGAGAGAACAACAAGATGGAGAGTGGCGAATGAATGTCAGACTGGTCGCGGCGCTGCTGCTGAGTTGCAGCCTGCCCGCACTGGCGGCAGGGAACATCAGCGCCGGGCAGGAAAAGTCAGCGCGTTGTATGGCCTGCCACGGAGCGGAAGGCAAGGCGGCTGCGCCCATCTATCCCAACCTTGCCGGGCAGCCTGCGCCTTATCTGGCGCAGGCATTGCAGGCGTATAAAAGCGGAGCGCGCAGCGGCGGTCAGGCGGAAGTGATGAAAGCGTTTGTTGCCGGGCTGAGTGATGACGATATTGATGATTTAGCAGCGTACTATGCTGGGTTGAAACCCTGAGAAAAGAGAGGCGGATCGACGATCCGCCTGACTGGGGACTAATCGGACTCGCTCACCACCACGGTACCGATATCGGGGTGGCTGAAGCTGGCAATATGGTCGAGGCGCAGATCGCGGTCTTCTCCGGCAATGTCAATACTCAGATATTCCACGTTCTTTCGCGACACCATATCTTTGGCCTTGGCCTTGAGCTGCTCACCGTCTTTTAACGCCAGTGTCAGCATCCAGTTGTTCTGGCAGGCGAGTTCCAGATTGTCATAGTCATCGCAGTTGATCGGTTTGTAGGCTTCATCTTTCGTCAACATAGTCGCTCACCAATAAGTTTGCGGCAGCAAACGCTGCCTTTTCCCTGATGGAAGACGGTAGCACAGGATCGGCCGCTACTTCATCAAGCGCTTTCAACACGCACGCTAATGCGTCAGGCACATATCCCAGATCGCCACTGCCAATTTCGGCATATTTTCGGCGAACTAATTCACAATACTTTTGCACATGCACCCCCTTCAGCGTTTTCTCTGGCGATTATCCGACTATAGCACAGGCATTTACGGGAAATCAGCCTGCGAGCGGGTGATTTGCTTCGTCATCAGGTTACAATAGCGGGTAACTGAGATAAGGATCTTTATGGCACTGAAAGCAACGATTTATAAAGCCACGGTTAATGTCGCAGACATGGACCGCAATGTATTTATCGATAATACCCTGACACTGGCCCGTCATCCTTCTGAGACCGAAGAGCGCCTGATGCTGCGCCTGCTGGCATGGCTGGTTCACGCCAATGAGCGTCTGACCTTTACACGTGGGCTGAGCGCAGAAGATGAGCCGGAGATCTGGCAGCTGAACGATCACGGCGGGATTGATGTCTGGGTCGATCTCGGTCTGCCGGATGAGCGCAGAATTAAAAAAGCCTGTAGCCGTTCTCAACATGTCTGGCTCTACACCTATAACTGGCGTGCAGCCCAGCCCTGGTGGCAGCAGCATCAAAACAAACTGACCCAGCACGACAACCTGACAATACGCTACCTCAATGACGAGCAACTGAGTGCTCTGACGCAGCTGGCTTCACGCTCAATGACGTTACAGGCCACCATTCAGGACGGCACTATCTGGCTCTCCGATGATACTCATCATCTGGAAATTCAGTTTGAGCAGTGGCTGGAGGCTGGAAAAAGGGTATGATTGTATTATCACGTAGCGTCACTATTCCTGATGCCGAAATCGAAATCACCGCGATCAGAGCGCAGGGAAACGGTGGTCAGAACGTGAATAAAAGCTCGACGGCTATCCACCTGCGTTTTGATATTCGCCGCTCCAGCCTGCCAGTGTTTTATCAGGAAAAGATGATGGCCGTCAGCCACCATCTGATCACCCCGGAAGGGGTGGTGATTATTAAGGCGCAGGAGTACCGCAGCCAGGAGATGAACCGTGAGGCGGCGTTAAAGCGGCTGGAGAATTTGATCCTGGAGCTTACCGTGGTGGAGAAAACCCGCCGCGCAACGCGTCCGACGCTGGCATCAAAAAAGCGTCGGCTGGAAGGTAAAGCGCATAAAGCCTCAACCAAATCGCTGCGGGGTAAAGTCCGCGGCGACTGACTTGTTTTTTTGCAGGAGCGATTATGAAAGCTGTTGTTCTCATGCTGTTTGCCACGCTGGCACTGGGCGCGCTATTTGGCTGTAATAACCGACAGAACGCACAACACCCCTCGCCGCTGGAGCCGATGCAGCAGAGTTATACCGGGTTGCTGCCCTGCGGACCGGCCTGTCAGGACAGTGAGTCTTCGTTGTTCCTGGCGACTGATGGCAGCTATGTGCTCGAACAGCGAGCGGGCGGAGAGAGTACGCTTCGTAGCGCGCAGTATGGTAAATGGGCGCGCACGGCTGATACGCTGACGCTGGTGGCGATGAACGGTGAGAAACAACGTTTTCGTCCCACGGAAGAGGGCCTTGAGGTGATTTCCTGGCGCTCTGTGGCAATAAACAGCCAGCATCCTTATCACCTGACAGCGAATAACCGCAAGGTATTATAAAAGCGGCTTCAATCCTCCCGTATTCATCCACGTGATTAATTACCGGGATTAAGTTGAATTAACTCAAATTAATATGGCCGTTGCAGAACAGAATGATTCTCTGCAACGGTAATAGCACGCTACACCGGGTAAATAATCCTAAAAAGCGGCTAACCTCTTGTTCCTCCAGTTGAATTGTCGTTTTATATCCTCGTTGTGACCTTTATTACCTAATATAGCTGACGCGCTCCAGAGAAGGATCTCATGCCATTTCCCATTATGTCGGGAGATCACTCTTTCGGTATTGCCTGATATAAGCAGCTTTGTCTTCTAACACACAGTTTGCGAGTTTATAATTTTGAATCAATTAACGGCATTGAAAAAAGGCTATGCAAAAGTCTTCCTCTGGCTTTTAGTCACACTTTTCCTGATCCCCACGATTACGCTGGTTTTTGCTGAATACGGCACACGCCAGCTCGATCAGGAATACAGTGAAATCTTTATAGATGATGCCCGGGGGCAAAATCAGGACGTCAATAAACTGACCGCCTTCCTGCAACAGAATCCCCCCTCCAGCGTCTGCGGCGCGGTGCCGGACGATCTGCTCGACTATCAGGCTGCGGTTTGTGCAGAGAAGTCAGAGCTGTGGCAGTTCTGGATGATGGATAAAGTCGCCTTCTGGACGATGGTGGGCGGTGTCGTCATGTTGCTGATGATTGTCCTGTTCAGCGCGCTGGCGTTTAAAAACCGCCAGGGACAGCTACAAAGCCTGACGCTGGCACGCCCCTTCCTGATGCTGGCCAGTGCGCTGGAAGTGCTGGTGCAGGGCGGCATGCTGGTCTGGCTCTCCTTCTGGGGAACGGCATTCTTTACCCAAACCTATTATCCGAAGCTGGTCATGGCGATGGGCCTGCTGGTGCTGGTCGCGATGTTCTATATGATCAGAGGCATCTTCAAAAAACTGCCAGGTGAAGAGGGTGTTGAGGGAGAAGTGGTCACGCGCGAAGCGGCACCGGAACTCTGGGCACGTATCGATGCCCTGGCATCGCAGGTGGGAACGACGCCGCCGGATCATATTATTGCGGGTATCGATACTAACTTTTATGTGACTGAATCGTCTCTGAGTGTGAATGAGCAGGTACTGCATGGCCGCAAGCTGTATGTCAGCATTCCCTTGCTGCGTCAGTTAACCACGGCACAGGCCGATGGCGTGATGGTGCATGAGTTAACACACCTGCATGAAGGTGATACCGCATCGGGTGCTCTGCTGGGGCCAAAGCTGCATCGCTTCGATCAGTATATTCACCTGATGAGCAAAGATGTCTCTACGCTGGTGGTGTTTTATCCGCTCTGCCTGTATCGCATGCTGTTTGAACTGGCGTGGCAGCGTAACAGCCGTGAGCGCGAATTTGTCGCTGATCGCAGTGCGGCGAACTTGATTACCCCGGCGGCGATTGTTGAGTCGCTGATTAAAATCTCTGCCTATGCCAGCTATCGCAGTGAAGTAGAGCAAATGCTGTTTGATAATAAAACCCTGCATGGGAATGAGCTGGGGATCAGTCAAGCGATTGCACTGGGCCTGCCTCAGCACGTCAATTCCCCTGACTTTATCGGTATGATGCGTGAACAGAACGTGCCGCACCCGTTCGATTCGCATCCGCCGCTGGCCGATCGCATGCGCAATGTTGGCTACACGGTGGAAGAAACGGGTTATGCCGCGATCGCGGCGGAACAGCCGGCGGAGAGCTGGGTCGATCTGATGCCGGTAGCGGCAGACATTGAACAGCAACTGTGGCAGAAATATGAGCAGGATTTCTCCTCTGCTCATGAACAGAGCCTCGCGTGGCGTTATCAGCCGGAAGGCGAAGAAGAGACGGCGCTGGTACTGAAGCATTTCCCACCGGCGGCCTGGACGTTAAAAGATGGCAGCCAGATTGAGATCATCTATCAGGGGATTGTGCAGCCAGGCACCGCTGAGCTGTTGCCGTGGGATAATATTAAAAACATCAATGTCATCCGCCGCTTCGGTACTGACGTGCTGTATCTGCAACATGTTCAGCCTAATGCCGCGGGTAAAAAACGCAGTGAGATCCGTTTGCCAGGCCTGAAGAATGATATTGAAGTGTTTAAATACACCCTGAGTCATTACTGGCAGCGCCATCAGACAATGCGGGCGTTACAGGAACAAGACCAGGCGTTGGCCGCGCAAAGCTAAAACGAAAAAGCCACCTTGCGGTGGCTTTTTTATGTTTGATCGTTTTGGTCTGCAGTGACGGATCTTAAACCGCCAGTTCGCCCACCAGGAAATCAACGATTTCGTTGGTTTTGATCATACGCTTCTCACCGGCACGACGCGCTTTATACTCAACTTCTTCACTGTCGAGGTTACGGTCGCCAATCACGATGGTATGCGGTACGCCAATCAGTTCCATATCGGCAAACATCACGCCCGGGCGCTCTTTACGGTCATCGAGGATCACATCAATCCCTTTGGCACGCAGAGTGGCATACAGCTCTTCCGCCAGCTCTTTCACGCGGAATGACTTCTGCATGTTCATTGGCAGGATGGCCACCTGGAAAGGTGCCAGCGCAGGAGACCAGATAATGCCGCGTTCATCGTGGTTCTGTTCAATGGCCGCCGCAACGATGCGCGTAATACCAATCCCGTAGCAACCCATGGTCATAATCTGGTTACGACCGTCTTCGCCCTGTACCGATGCTTTCATCGCTTCAGAGTATTTGGTGCCAAGCTGGAAGATATGACCAACTTCAATACCGCGTTTGATCAGCAGCGTGCCTTTCCCATCCGGGCTGGCGTCACCTTCGACCACATTACGGATATCGGCAACGCGTGGCAGCGGCAGATCGCGCTCCCAGTTGATGCCTTTCAGGTGCTGCCCGTCAGTGTTGGCACCTGCGCTGAAATCGCTCATCGCTGCAACGGTGCGGTCTGCA
The DNA here is from genome assembly GCF_045107195.1 of Erwinia sp. AnSW2-5. NCBI lineage: Bacteria > Pseudomonadati > Pseudomonadota > Gammaproteobacteria > Enterobacterales > Erwiniaceae > Erwinia > Erwinia sp. AnSW2-5. Next base: position 5,833 of record NZ_JBJGXA010000015.1, on the reverse strand, counting down.
ATGATCGGCATGTTCAGGCCTACCGGACCGAGTGAACCCGGGCCTGCGTTAACCAGTGCGCGGATCTCTTCTTCCGTTGCGAAGGTCAGTGGGGCAGCAACGATATCAATATGTTCTGCTTTCACTTCATTCAGCTCATGATCGCCACGGACCAGCAGCGCAACCAGCGTATGGCCGCTCTCTTTGGTCGCTTGTACCATCAGCGTCTTAACGGTTTTCTCAATCGGCAGAGCAAACTGCTCGACCAGCTCAGCGATGGTTTTCGCGTCTGGTGTCGCGAACTGCGTCATTGGCTGCGTGGCGGCAGCACGGCCACCGGCAGGGGCGACAGCTTCCGCTTTTTCCATATTGGCGGCGTAGTCTGATTCAGTGGAGAACACCACATCGTCTTCACCACTCTGCGCCAGCACCTGGAATTCATGAGAGGCGCTGCCACCGATAGAACCGGTGTCGGCATCCACAGCGCGGAAGTTCAGACCCATACGGTTGAAGCTCTGGCTGTAGGCGCGGTACATCGCATCGTACGTTTCTTGCAGGGATTCCTGCGAGGTATGGAATGAGTATGCATCTTTCATGATGAATTCACGTGAGCGCATCACACCAAAACGTGGGCGCACTTCATCACGGAATTTGGTCTGGATCTGGAACAGGTTCAGCGGCAACTGCTTATAAGAGCTGAGTTCGTTACGGATCAGATCGGTAATCACTTCTTCATGCGTAGGGCCGAGAACAAACGGACGTTCGCCACGGTCAACGAAGCGCAGCAGCTCCGGGCCGTACTGCTCCCAACGACCACTCTCCTGCCACAGATCTGCAGGCTGAACGACCGGCATAGAGATCTCAATCGCGCCGGCGTTGTTCATCTCTTCGCGAACGATGTTTTCAACTTTTTTCAGCACGCGTAAACCGGTCGGCAACCAGGTGTACAGACCGGATGCCAGTTTACGAATCATCCCGGCGCGCAGCATCAACTGATGGCTGATCACTTCGGCGTCGGCAGGTGTCTCCTTAAGAGTGGAGAGCAGGTATTGAGTAGTACGCATGAATTACGATTCCATATGAACGCATAAAGCCAAAAAACGTGGATGCTAGTGTACCAGCGTGGCAGGTGAGTCAAAAGATGCTGGGAGAAATTAACGCGGGTCGATAGCGATAACTTCTGTGCCGGACTGGGTTACACGCCAGCGCACATTAAATTCCAGTAGCCAGGCGGCATATTCGCGGTCCGGCTCTTCGCCTTTACGATACGCGGGCCGGGGATCCTGAGCCAGCACCTGACCGATAAAGCGTTCAAGGTGAGGGTAGTGCCGCTGATGCTGTAACAACTGCTGTTGTGCCTGGAGGCTGAAGCTGACCGGCATATCGGCGGGTGGGGCCTGCTGGGCAAACCCGGCGCGGGCGTCAGGAAGTGCTTCGGCAAACGGCAGATAAGGTTTGATATCCACGACAGGCGTGCCGTCAACCAGGTCGAGGCTGCCTAATTCGAGGATCACCTGCTGCTGTTCACAGCGGATGCCTTTTAACTCAACCAGCGACATGCCGACAGGATTAGGCCGGAAGGTTGAGCGGGTGGCAAACACCCCCATGCGTGCATTGCCGCCTAACCGTGGTGGCCGTACGGTCGGTCGCCAGCCGCCTTCCATCGTCTGATGAAAAACAAACAACAGCCAGAGATGACTGAATTCCTCCAGTCCACGTACGGCTTCCGGCTGGTTATAAGGCGCGTGCAGATGCAGCTCGCCCCCGCCATCCTGGATTAAACCGGGCTGACGGGGAACGGCAAATTTCTCCTTCCACGGTGAATGGATCACGCCAATCTGATCGAAGGAGAAACGACTCATTGATTGCTGACTTTGAGGGCAGATCCCTGGCAAACCGCCTGACGCAGGCAGCCCTGAGCGCCACTCACGATTTCACATTTATGCACCAGCACCGCGTTGGCTTTCATACCGGATGCACGGATCTGCATGCGTTTACGGGCGGTGGCGAGATTCGGTGGTGAGTCCTGTGCGTTGCTTTGGCAATCTTCGCCATAGACTTCGCCCAGATCAGCAAAGGGTTTGCTCACGAGGTCAGCAGGGTCGGTATACAGTTTTACCGGGGCAGGGCGTGCGGCGGATTTCGACTGAGATGCGCCAGTCTGCGTAGACTGTGGAAAAGGTTTCACTGGCTCATAGGGCCGTGGTACCAACGAGCACCCTGTTAGCGTTAACGCTAACAAACAGAGCGGTAAAACACGCATGGGAAAATCCTCACGATCGGTAAAAGTGGCGTTATTGAAGCAAGCCGGGACGGAAATAACAAGCGGAGAGCGCGCATTCAGGCACGTATGGACGATGAGAATGTGATAGCGGGCGGCAGGCGCCACCCGCATCGGGCAAATTACCAGCCTTTCACTGCGCCGCCGTTGAACACTTTGTTCGCGGCGTCGTTAACTTCATCTGACTGATAAGCCTGTACGAATTTCTTCACGTTTTCCGCGTCTTTGTTATCTTCGCGTGCAACGATCAGGTTAACGTACGGCGAGTTTTTATCTTCAACGAAGATGCCATCTTTAGCGGGGGTCAGGTTAATCTGGCTGGCGTAAGTCGTGTTGATCACTGCCAGAGCGATTTGCTGATCGTCCAGGGAACGTGGCAGCTGTGGTGCTTCCAGCTCAACCAGCTTCAGGTTTTTCGGGTTCTCCACCACATCCAGTGAGGTTGGCAGCAGGCCAGTGCCATCTTTCAGTTTGATCAGGCCCACTTTCTGCAGCAGCAGCAGTGAACGACCGAGGTTAGTTGGATCGTTAGGGATAGCCACCTGTGCACCGTTCTGCAGCTCATCCAGCGTTTTAATCTTCTTCGAGTAACCCGCAATCGGATAAACGAAGGTGCTGCCGACAGAAACCAGCTTGTAGCCGCGATCTTTAATCTGCTGGTCCAGATACGGTTTGTGCTGGAAGGCGTTAACGTCGATATCGCCTTTACTCAACGCTTCGTTAGGAAGCACGTAATCGTTGAAGGTCACCAGTTCAACATTCAGGCCGTATTTATCTTTTGCCACTTTAGCGGCGACTTCAGCAACCTGCTGCTCGCTACCGACGATCACGCCCACTTTAATGTGGTTTGGATCTTTCTCTTTCTGATCGCAGCCAGCCAGTGCCAGAGTACCGATAAGTGCGCCGACAGCGGCAAGCGTTTTAACGTTAAAAGACATATCCCTTCCTTAAATAGAGAGAAATTACTGTTGTGTTTACTTGTGGGTAACCGCACGAACAATGCGATCGCCACAGAACTGAATCAAATACACCAAAACGACCAGCAGAACCAATACCGTGTTCATTACTGTTGCGTTGTAACCGATGTAGCCATACTGATAGCCAATCTGACCCAGACCACCTGCGCCGACAGCGCCACCCATTGCTGAGTAGCCGACCAGGGTAATCAGAGTAATAGTAGCGGCATTCACCAGGCCTGGCAGTGCTTCAGGCAGCAGAACCTTACGGATAATCTGCAAAGGTGTGGCACCCATTGCACGTGATGCTTCAATCAGGCCGGTTGGCAGTTCAAGCAGGGCGTTCTCAACCATACGCGCAATAAAGGGTGCTGCGCCTACGGTGAGTGGAACAATCGCGGCCTGCAGACCAATTGATGTCCCGACGATAATCCGGGTGAAGGGGATCATCCAGACCAGCAAGATAATGAAAGGAATCGAGCGGAAGATATTCACCGCTGCTGACAGCACGCGATAAAGTTTCGCGTTCGCTACAATCTGCCCCGGACGGGTAACATAAAGAAGTACCCCGACCGGCAGCCCGAGCACAAAACCGAAAAAGCCGGAGACAAAGGTCATCATCAGGGTTTCCCAGATGCCGCGGCCCATTAACCACATCATCGCCTCAGACATAACCTAATACCTCTATCTTCACATGGTGCTCTTGCAGGAACGCGATGGCAGCCTGAGTATCGGCTGGCTCACCGTGGATTTCGGTCAGCATAATGCCGAACTTCACGCCACCGGCGTAATCCATCTGCGCGCTGATAATATTGTTGTTCACATTGAAACGGCGTGCTGACTCAGACAGCAGTGGAGCATCCACTGACTGACCGGTGAACTCCAGGCGTAATAAAGGAACCGTTGTGGCGCTGGCTTCTGGCGTAAGACGTTTCAGGTAGTCTTCCGGGATATCCAGATGCAGTGTTGACTGAATAAACTGTTGTGCCAGCGGCGTCTTTGGATGAGAGAACACTTCGCTCACCGTATCCTGCTCAATCAGTTCGCCGTTACTGATGACCGCAACGCAATCGCAGATACGCTTCACCACGTCCATTTCATGAGTGATCAGCAGAATGGTGATGCCCAGACGGCGATTGATGTCTTTCAGCAATTCAAGAATGGAACGGGTGGTTGCCGGGTCCAGCGCGCTGGTGGCTTCATCACACAGCAGCACTTTGGGGTTGCTGGCCAGCGCACGGGCAATCGCCACACGCTGTTTCTGCCCGCCGGAGAGATTGGCAGGCCAGGCGTCGTGTTTATCCGCCAGGCCGACAAGATCCAGTAATTCACTGACGCGGGCTTTAATCTCAGCCCTTGACAGATTGCCCAGCTCCAGCGGCAGTGCAACGTTACCGGCGACGGTACGTGAGTTCAGCAGGTTGAAGTGCTGGAAGATCATGCCAATCTGGCGACGGGCGATCGTTAACTGGCTTTCTGACAGTGTTGTGAGATCCTGGTTATCAACCAGTACGCTGCCGGAGGTAGGACGCTCCAGCAAATTGACGCAGCGAATTAAGGTGCTTTTACCCGCACCGGAAGCGCCGATCACGCCATAAATTTGTCCGGCGGGCACATGCAGGCTGACATCAGACAGCGCTGTAATCGTGCGTGAACCCTGCTGGAACACTTTGGTGATATTTGAAAGTTTAATCATTGATTTATTTATTATCGTGATGGGAGTTATCCGTGGCATTCATTATAACGGCATCCCGCATTAAAGGGACTGAATGGATGGTAGGGCATCCAGACGTCTAAATCAATCGAAGTCATCCAAACTGCCATTCTCTCTTTTATGACAGTGATGCGATACACTACGGCAAATTTTGTAGCAGGAGTTACTACGTGGCTGAGAAAGTCCCCGCAATTTTCCTCGATCGGGATGGCACCATTAATGTCGATCACGGTTATGTGTTTGAAAGCGACAACTTCGAGTTTATCGATGGTGTGATTGACGCCATGCGTGAACTGAAAGAAATGGGCTTTGCGCTGGTGCTGGTGACAAACCAGTCCGGTATCGCGCGCGGCTTGTTTACCGAAGATCAGTTTATGCATCTGACCGAATGGATGGACTGGTCGCTGGCCGATCGCGATGTCGATCTGGATGGTATCTATTTCTGTCCGCATCATCCGGAAGCAATAGTAGAAGAGTTACGTCAGTCGTGTGATTGCCGTAAGCCGCAGCCGGGAATGTTCCTGACCGCGCAGCAGGAGCTGAACATCGATATGGCCGCTTCTTATATGGTTGGCGATAAGATTGAGGACATGCAGGCCGCTTTAGCTGCCGGAGTCGGTAAAAAAGTACTGGTTCGTAGCGGGAAGCCTGTCACGGCTGAAGGAGAGAGTGCAGCAGATTGGGTGCTTAATAGCCTGAAAGAGCTGCCTGGACGTATCAAACAGGGCTAAAAAGCAGCGTTTCGCTGGAACTTTCAGCAGGCAGTGAAAAAGTTGAGATTACTGCTTGCGTTCCCGGAGCGCCTGTCTATAATGCGCAACCACTGAGACGGCAAACGGCGTAACGCCAGCGGCTCAGGAGGTTCAGGAAACATCTGAACCGCCGGAAAAACTTCTCAAAAAG
>NZ_JBJGXA010000014.1:0-121085 GCF_045107195.1 Erwinia sp. AnSW2-5 | reverse complement strand
TCCGGAATGATTAGACCATTACAGTCTGGAACCACAACCGTGTCCACCGGATTTACTGTCTTCTCAAACAGAATTTTCGTCGCAAGGGTAAACAACGCCTTCCGGTGCGCAATCCAGCCCCGCTGGCAACGCCGGAAGCACTCAACCAAAGCTGGTCGATTGATTTTATGCACGACGCGCTGACATGTGGCCGACGTTTTCGGACTTTCAACGTCGTTGATGATTTTAACCGTGAAGCACTGGCTATCGAAATTGACCTGAACCGCTGAAGATGCGGATGGATAACGGACCGGAACTGATATCCCTGGCTCTGGCGCAATGGGCCGAAGAGCATGGCGTGATGCTGGAATTTATCAAGCCGGGTAAGCCAACACAGAACGCGTTTATAGAACGGTTTAACCGAACGTACCGGACCGAAATACTGGATTTTTACCTGTTCAGAACACTGATTGAAGTACGAGAAATAACGGAGCGCTGGCTGAATGAGTACAACAGTGAGCGACCTCATGAGTCCCTGAATAACCTGACGCCGGAAGAATACCGGCTGATGGCTGAGAAACCGGAAATCTCAAAAAGTGTGTGGAACTAAAGCTGGGTTACTTACATGTGCTCATCCATTACTCTCCATCATTTTCCTTAATAAAATTGGCGTACATCATGGGAAAAACGCCATGCCAACAACATTAAAATCACAAATTAGGAATAAACCCTTCTTCACGTAGTACCTTAATCACCCCGCGAATCAGATATGAGTTAGAAAACTTCGCCGTATAGGAACGAGCTCCTTCTTCCACTGGCTGAAGCAGTCCTCGGTCGATCAATTTGCCAAGTTGATAAGTCACCTGCGCTGGTTTTAGATCAGGTAAAGCGGTACGGAGATCACCCGCTTTTATCGTCCCTAGCTCGACAGCGCGTTTCAGAACTTTAGATTCCAACGGATTTATTAGCCCTCTTTCAGATGAAAAGTCGATCGCCGGATACAGTATTTTCGTACTCAAAAAAGCATGGTTTGTCAGTTGATCGACTTTCTTCAACTCAGATGAAATTCCCGAAAGTACATATAAACACCATTCTTCTAAGCCCCGCTCTGTTCCCTTATCCGCTAACGAAAGCATGCCGTAATAACGCTCACGATCATTACAGAATACTGCTGTCGGATTAAGTACACGGCCACCCGCCTGAACATTAAAACCATATTTGATCAGTAACGCATAGGTCAGCAGTCTGACCGTGCGGCCATTACCGTTGCCAAAGGGATGTATCCAGCCAAAACGGTGATGCACCAGAGCAATCTTCATCAGATCGTACTTTGGCTTGTCGGCTCGGTTAATAAAGGCGGTTAGTTCAGACATATAATCAGCAACGCGGATATGATCCGGCGGCAAATGGTCTGATTGAGCGATGCTGACATTATGTTGTCGATATGCGCCGGGCGTTCTGTCGCCCTCCTGTTGCAGCCCGGCAACCGCCAGACTATGTAACTCGCGGATAAAATACTCCGTTATTTCATCGCCATTGCTCAGGTATTCATCGATGTACTCCATCGCGGCTTCAATATTGTTGATTTCTTTGAGCTGGTCCGTCGAACTCTGCGTTCCTTCAACTTTGCTTTCAACATAGTCGGCAAGCGTGGTGTGGTTTCCCTCAATCCTTGCGGAACCGAGGCTCTCCAGCATGTGGAAGACGGCCTTTAACTGTGCAAACAGGATCGGGTGAACATCGGTTTCCAGTCGCAGATGCCGGAGTAGCTCCAGCTCCGTCAGCGCATCGACTAATGGGGAGTCAAAGCTCGGGTTCAGAAGCGAGAGTTCTAAGTGATTAAATTGAGCCATGATGTTTAGTTATCTCAACTGGTGCATGACGATATCTCAAAAGTATAGCAAAAATACTAATAGAATCTATAAATTAGAAATATCACCATTTCTGACTATCTCAAAAAAAATTGTTCCGACATATCAAATGTAAGTTTGAAAGATGTTCAACGCGGTGGGGGACGTGCTTTGATTGCATAGTACAGTGTGGATTTTTTAGCGCCGCTATGTGTGGACCTGGCTCCACACATAACCAGGCCCCTATTCGCTAAAATGCCTTTTTCGTGATAACCATCACAAAAAAAAAGCGTTCAAGGAGCTGAATGGACAGAATCATCACTCTACTATCCATGGCTTTCTCATCCCCACAGGGCTGCAATCCAACGTGATTCTCCTTGCCCATGCCCCCTCCCCCACAACCTGCTACCTACATCACTAAAATATATCAACATTTTTGATACCCTCGTTTTTTAGCCTCCATCAAAATGCTAAGGGATGAGTATGAAACCACATAAGGCCGGACTGTCGGCTGCCGTTATCCTCCTGTCCACACCCGCCTGGGCCGCTCCACAGTTAAAAGACGCTGAGTCAATATCGGCGGTGATTGCCGCCATGACGCCGGAAGAGAAAGCCGCTCTGGTCACAGGCACCGGGATGAACAATGCTGAAAAAGTCGCGGGCGCGGCGGGTTCCACCTTCGCCATCCCCCGGCTGGGCATCCCGCAAATCGTCTTCGCCGATGGTCCGGTTGGCGTCCGGCTTGGGGCTGGCCCCACCGGCGGCGAGAAGCGCTTCGCCAGCGCGTTCCCGGTGTCCATTGCGATGGCAGCAACGTGGGACCCGGCGCTGATCCAGCGGGTCGGCGGCGCAATAGGTGATGAAGCCCGGCAATATGGCGTCGACCTGATGCTCGGCCCGGCGATTAACATTCAGCGCAACCCGCTGAACGGCCGCAACTTCGAATACTTCTCCGAAGATCCGTGGCTGAATGCCATGATCACCGTGAGCTATATCAACGGCATGCAGGCGCAGGGCGTGGGCGCAGTGGTGAAACACTTTGCGGCCAATAATCAGGAAACACGCCGACAGACGGTGAACGAGATTATTTATCCCCGCGCGCTGCGGGAAATCTATTTCCCCGGTTTTGAATACGCTATGGAGAAAGCCCAGCCCTGGGGGGTGATGAGTTCTTACCCGTCGATCAACGGCACGCCCGCCTCACAAAACGTCTGGCTGTTGAAAGACGTGCTGCGCGATCAGTGGAAGTTTAACGGTCTGGTGATGTCTGACTGGTACGGCGTCAGCGATCCGGTCCGGGCATTGCAGAACGGTAACGACCTTAATATGCCTGGCGGGCTGTCGAAAAAGGACACGCCGTTCCTGAGCCGCAATACCGACCCGAAAGACGTGATTCTCGCAGGTATCAAATCCGGCGAGATCAGCCAGCAGCAGATAGACCAAAACGTTCGCAATATCCTGAGTGTGGTGATCAAAACTCACCGCTTTAAAGACGGCGAACCCACCAGTAATCCGCAGCCTGCCGATCATGCGTTACTGGCACGCCAGTCGGCAGCCGATGCGATGGTGTTGCTGAAAAACGATTCAGCGACGCTGCCGCTCACTACCTCGCTGCGCGTGGCAACGTTCGGTCGAAACGTCAGTAATTTCTTCGTGGTGGGCGGGGGAAGCGCGGAGGTCAATATCGATCCCAAACGGCTGGTGACGTTGCCGCAGGGGCTGAAAAACGCCGGATTAACGCTGATCGATGCCGCCGAAGGGCAAACGCTGAATGAGCAGGCCAGCGATGCCACGATTACCCGCGCGGCACAGCAGAGTGATATGGCCCTGATTTCCATCGGGCGCAGTTCTACCGAAGGTGCCGATCGCTATTCAATGGCGATGCATGCGGATGAAGTGGCGATGATTGCCAGGGTGTCTGCGGCGTTCCACCAGCAAAATAAAAAGGTGGTGGTGCTGCTGAATATTGGCGCGCCCATCGAGATGGCGTCATGGGAGCAGCACGCAGACGCCATCCTGCTCACCTGGCAGCCTGGTGAGCAGGCAGGTAATGCGGTAGCGGATATCCTGAGCGGAAAAGTGAACCCTTCCGGCAAGCTGCCGCTCACCTTCCCCAAACGTCTGGAAGACTCACCCAGCTTTGGCAACTATCCGGGCAGCGCGAAAACGGTGATCTACGGTGAAGGGATTTATGTTGGCTACCGTGCTTTCGACATCCGGCAAATCGCGCCGATGTACCCGTTTGGCTACGGACTCTCCTACTCCGACGTACAGTATGGCAAGGCCAGCCCGGACAAGCCGGTATTCAATATCGATAAGCAGGACAGCATCACCATCAGCATCCCGCTGAACAACCTGTCGCAGCGAGACAGCAAAGAAGTGGTTCAGCTGTATGTCCACGATGAAGCTTCACGCCTCGACAGGCCGGTTCAGGAGCTGAAAGCGTTTGAAAAAGTCAGCCTGGCGGCAGGCGCAGAGCAGCAGGTGACGCTGAAGCTTGATAAGCGTTCGTTCTCGTATTTTGATGAGGACAAAAATGACTGGGTGCTGGAGCCAGGCCGCTTCACATTGCGCATTGGCAGCTCGTCGCGCGATATCCGTACCGAGGTTCCGCTGATCGTCACTTCATCGACCCCGGCATTCTCCCTGGAGACGCCGTGGATCGACGTGCAAACCTATGAAAAAGCCGCCGCGATTGTAGCAAGCGTCATTGGTGATGAGGAGACCAACGCGTGGATCCAGGGCGCACCCACGCTGGGTGAGAAGCTGGATGCGTCTTTGCAGCAGCAGCCCGAACCGGTGAAGGATGAGGCGAAAAGAAAGACCATCAAGCAGGAGATCTTACGGCAGATTAATGCGCTGTAAGCTTCTCCGTCAGATAAAAATGGACGGCCGCTTACAGCGGCCGTTATTTTTCTATCGATAATCATCAGTCTTTCAGGCTGTGTCATTTTCATGCAGTCAAATCGCTAAATGCCACCATTCGAATCATTGAGGGTGAAAAAGGCTGACAGCCAATTTCCCGCTGATTTTCCTGCACGGCAGTGATAAGCTACGTCACACAACATGTGACCATAATTACAAACCATTTCCTCTTAAACTGCCTGAGTCAAAAACTAAAAAAAGAAAGACATTACACTTTTCACACCTACTTAATAAGGATATTCACCATGACCGAACAACTTGCCATCTCAGTATCTAGCGGGCACTTTAAAAAATTAAGAGAACTTAATCGACGCAAAAATTACTTTATGAAAAAAGTAAGATTAGATGCCAAATTACTCGTTGCAAAGATTATATGGGACAAGTATAAAAAAAGCACATTAAACGTAGATTCCATAAAAACGATCTTACTTATACGTAATGAAGGAACCATCGGCGATACCGTTGTTTACTCTCCTCTTATTAAAAATCTGCATACAGCAGGTTATGAGATTGATATATTACTGACGAAGTCCAGCAGTGTAGTGGTGAAGCATAACCCCTTTATCAGGAACATTTATGAAGCAGATGATGCCAGCACAGAGGTTTATCTGAAAGACTTCAATCATACTGTTCCCGAAATAACCATTGAAAAACTAAAAAAAAACCAGTATGACCTGGTCATCGATCCATCATTGTTTGATACTCCCGTTCACAGAATGCGGCTATTGCGTGAAATAAACCCTAAGTCAGTGCTGGCCTTCAACAAGAAAAAGTATTTCAATCATTACAGTAAGTCGCTTAATTTCTTTGAACGAGACAAAGAGCATGTCACTCAGGCAGCTTCACTTATTTCTGAGTTCTTGATAAAAAAACCAATCATTAATGATACTTATAGTCTGCATATCCCTGATGCTTTTTTCTATGATATCAGAAGCTTTCTCAGCAAATTTAATAATAATAATAATAATAAAGTTATTATTAATGTTTTCACCGGAAGTAAAGAGCGGAATTTTTCACAAGAACAGCTGGCAGAGATAATAGCAGAACTTAATAAGAAATATGATAATCTCAACATTATTCTTCTCGATCACAGAAAAGAGATCGATATTCCTCTCCCCAAGAATGTCGTCATTAACCCCTTCAACACGCTGCATCACGTTATGGCATTAATTCATGAGTGCGATCTTATTATCTCCCCGGACACGTCAATCGTGCACATCTCAGCCGCATGGAAAAAAAATCTTATTGCCGTATATAAAAATGTTGTCGATAACAATGATTTATGGGCACCTGGTTACGACAATGCCAGCCAGATCATCGTTAACAATCGGGCAATTTCACAAGTAAAAGAGGTGCCTGAGTTGATCGTTCAGGAGATAAAACGCCGACATCTTCTTGACTAATAAATGATAATCCCGGCCCTCAGGCCGGGATGAAAAATAACACGCCATTCAACCGCCGATTTCGTATTAATGCTAAAGACAAAGTCCATCGTTAATCCCTGCCAGGGTTTATGCGGGGTAAATTTCCACTTCCTGATGGCTCTTAACGCTTCTTCATCAAATATTCCCGCAGGTTCTGAGGATGCCACCCGCGCATTGATCACATCGCCGTCATTATTAACATCGTAAGAAACAACAACATGACCGCGAACACGGTGAGCAAAGGCACTTGCCGGATAGGCGGGTTTTGCAGTCGATACGGGTTCAGGTTTTTCGACAGTTTCCTGCTGCGCTGATGCCGTTAACACGCTCAGACAACAGATGATTATCGCGATAAGATATTTCATTTCGTCCCTGTTTTAGAAAGTAAGAGGATTCTATTGGCAGAGACAGAATAATACGTCTGATTTTGCCCCTCAATCCTGGTCGATTGGTTTTTCTTTCATTCCCGCTATCGTCGCCACAAACGCCCGCTCCAGTTTCTCCACTGTAATTGTAAACGGCAGATGCGCGAGGCTGGCGGCGGGGAACGGGATCTCACGGGCAATCTGGCGCAAACGCGCCGCGACATCGCCGGTCAGAGCACTCAGCGTCAGCGGGCTGTCGTACTGGCGCAATAAGCTCACCAGGTGTTCATCGGGCTGCTGCCCGCGATCAAGCAGTGACTGGATCAGCAGGCAGTATCCCACTTTCTCACCGTGCAGCAGATCGTGCAGCTCCGGTTCGTGGGTCAGCCGGTTGTGGATCTCATGCGCCACGCCGGGCGTGGGCAGATCGTCATGCACGCTGTTCGCCAGCCCGGCCAGCACGATATTGGCCTCAATCACCTTCTCCAGCGCCGGGGTCACCAGCTGGTTTTGATTGGCGATCACCGCTTCACTGCCCCACTGCGCATACACGTCCAGCGCCTGGCAGGCCACCGACACCTTCAAATCCAGCGCCAGACGCCCCGGGTTCTGGCGCTGATAAGGCTCCAGCTCAAACCATTTTGCCAGCGCATCAACAATGCCCGCCTTCAGATAGCGCACATCGGTGTGAGCAATCACTTCACTGTCCACCAGCACCAATGTCGGTTTCTTCGTCACCAGCAGACCATGATGATGGCCCCCCTGGGCGTTGTAGACGATGGCGAACGGCGACCAGGCCGCACAGGTCGCCGCGAGGGTGGCGAAGTTAATCAGCACCACGTCGTCCAGCGTGTCTGCCGCCGCTTTGGCGCAGTCCAGCACCCTGCCGCCGCCCACGGCTAAAATGCCCTGCGCACCCTGAGCAACCACGTTGTCCCGCAGGCGAACAATGGCCTCATCAGTGCATTCGCCGTCCAGATATTCCAACTGCCAGCGGATACCCGCGCTCTCCAGGCTGTGAGATAGCTCAGGGTTCACCGCCTGCCAGGCGCGTGGCGAGGTCAGAATACGCAGCACGCGGGCATGAGGCTGGATGTGTTCCCCTGCCTGTTTACGCAGGCCGGGCTGTTGCAGATACGCCGTGGGCGCGGTAATCGTTAGCATCATCAACTCCGGGTCAAATAAGGTTTAGCGTGCAGGGTCGGGAACAAATTCCGGCGGGTTCCAGGCGGTGATTGGCGGCAGTGGCGCATCGAAGCGCACAATCTCCACGCGACAGCTCTGCGCCGTGCATCCCTGGCCCAGCCGGGAACTGCCCCGATCGTCGGTCAGTACGTTCGGGTTGCCGTGTTTATCCAGCGGCTGCGCCTCGCGGGTATTGATCGGATCATACCAGGCACCCGTCGACATCTGCACCACGCCCGGCCGAATGCCGTCACTGATATGCACTCCGGCCAGCAGCGAGCCGCGTGCGTTAAACACGTTGACGATATCGCCCTCCGACAGGCCGCGCTGCGCGGCATCCTGCGGGTGCAGCCACAGCGGTTCGCGCCCGGCAATCTTGGTCTGCTGGCTGAGGGTGCCGTGATCGTACTGACTGTGCAGCCGCGTTCGTGGCTGGCTGGAGAGCAGATGCAGCGGCCAGCGCGCATCGTCAGCCTCCGGGGCCAGCCAGAACGGATGGCCGGGGCACTCCGCATAGCCGAACCCGGCAACCGTGGACGAGAACAGTTCAATTTTGCCGGAAGGCGTGGTGAGCGGCGCCCGCTGCGGATCGGCGCGGAACGCCGCCAGCAGGATCTGCGGCATCTCCGGGCGCGGATACTCCAGCTTACCGCGTTGCCAGAACACGTCGAACGGGGGCAGCTCAATGCCCTCTTCCTGCGCACGCGGCCGGGCCTCGTGGTACATCGCTTCCAGCCAGCCACGCGTATCGCGCTGATGGGTAAAGTCGTCGCCAAAGCCGAGCCGGTTAGCAAGATCGCTGAAAATCGCGTAGTCATCGCGGGCCTGCCCGACCGGCGCGAGGTGCTGTCGCATGGCAATCATAAAGCCGTCATTGCTGGCGCTGCCGATATCTTCCCGCTCCAGCGAGGTGGTGGCAGGCAGTACGATATCGGCGAATTTGGCCTGCGCCGTCCAGTACTGCTCATGGACGATAATCGTTTCCGGGCGGCGCCAGGCGCGGGTCAGTTTGTTCAGATCCTGATGATGATGAAACACGTTGCCGCCCGCCCAGTAGACCAGGCGGATATCAGGATACGTCTGCGTTTTACCATCAAATTCATAAGGCTCACCGGGATGCAGCAGCATATCGGCGATGCGCGCCACCGGGATGCGGGTGGCGACCGCATTCACGCCCGCAGGCAAGCGCGGCCCGGAAAAGCGATGACGGTCCGACCCGGCAAGATTGGTCGAGGCATAGCCAAACCCCAGCCCGCCGCCGGGCGTGCCGATCTGCCCCAGCAGCGCCGTGGTCGCTACCACCGCCCAGAATGCCTGCTCGCCCTGGCGTGCGCGCTGCACCGACCAGGCAACATTGATCATGGTTTTATGGCGCGCCATCTCGCGCGCCAGTTCACGAATGCTGTCGGCGGTTAAGCCAGTGAGCGGTGCCGCCCATTCCGGGCTTTTTACCACACCGTCATGTTCTCCCAGCAGATAAGCACGGTACTGTTCAAACCCCACCGTGTGGCTGGCAACAAATTCGCTGTCATACAGGGCTTCGTCTACCAGCACCTGGCACACCGCCAGCAGCAGCGCCGTGTCGCTTCCGGGTGCGATCGCCAGCCAGCGGGCATCCTCCACCGCCGCCAGATCGTTCTTCACCGGGCTGATATTGATAAAGCGCGTACCGTTGCTGCGCAAGGTGTCCAGCCAGTGTTGCAGCGCGTGATCGTTCGCCCCGCCGCCGTTGACCTGCGCATTGCGTAGCGGCAGACCGCCGATGGCGACAAACAGCTCACAGTGCTCTGCCAGCACCGGCCAGTGGGTATGCTGGCGCTGGAGATCATCAAGATCGCCGAGGATATGCGGCAAAATGCGCTCTCCGGCGGCAATACTGTAGGTATTGGTGCTGCCCGCGTAGCCGCCAAAGCCATTGAGGAAACGGTGCAACTGGCTCTGCGCATGGTGAAAGCGCCCGGCACTCGACCAGCCATAGGATCCGGCATAGATCGCCTCGTTACCCTGCTCCGCTTTCACCCGCTTCAGCTCATCCGCCACCAGCGCCAGCGCCACGTCCCAGCTCACCTCAACAAAGGGTTCGCGCCCGCGTCCGTCGCGGGAGGCCGCACGATGGTGTAAATAGCCCAGCCGTACCGCCGGGCGCTGTACGCGTGACGATCCCTGCACTGCGCCCGGAAGGGACTGGCCGATTTTCGATGGATTGCGATCCCACTCCACCGGGCTGACCCCAGTGAGCTGGCCGTCGGTGACGGAGACACGATAGGTTCCCCAGTGCATCACCGCCAGGTCGTGGTTATCAGGTTTGTCTTGTTCTGTGCTCATCAGTGCATCGTCATGCCGCCCGTGACGTTAATCGCCTGGCCGGTCATATAAGAGGAGAGTGGGCTGGCGAGAAAGGCCACCACGTTGGCAACATCAAGCGGCTGCGCCGTGCGCCCCAGCAGCACCTGGGAGCAATCTTCCGCGTAGATCGCTTCCGGCGTCAGGCCGCGCAGTTCTGCCCCTTCGCGCCGTTCACGCCACTTCATTTCGGTTTCCACAATGCCGGGACACACCGCATTCACCAGGATGTTGTCCCGCGCCAGCTCAATCGCCATCACCTTCGTCAGGCCCAGCACCGCATGTTTGGAGGCCACATATTGCCCCATCAGCCGGTAGCCATTTTTCCCCGCCTGGGAGGCGATATTGATAATGCGCCCGGCCTGCTGCACCTTCATCACGCGGATGGCGGCTTCGGACAGATAGCTGAGGCCTTTCACATTCACATCGAGAATGCGCTGCCAGTCATCATCGTTCATGGCATCAACCCGGCTCATGGCCGAAACACCGCAGCTGTTCACCAGAATATCGACGCCGCCAAAGGTCGCAACGGCATCATCGATCAGCGCCTGCGTCGCAGGACGCGATGCCACGTCCACCGGCACGATCAGCTGACGCTCCCGCTGCTGGCGCAATGGCGCGGCGATATCGCCAATCACCACATTCGCGCCGCCCGCGAATAACAGATCGGCAATCGCTTTGCCGATCCCCTGCAAACCGCCCGTTACCACGGCGGTCTGCCCACTGAAATCGAGCGTCAGCATCGCGGATTACCTCCTGAAGGCGTCGTCGCTGATCCCGGCTTCCAGTACCTGTTTCGCATACTCCTGGGCGGAGAACAGTGAATGGTCACGGTAGTTGCCGCAGGCCAGCGGCGTCACCGCAGGCACATCGGTCGCCGTCACCACGCGTTGCAGCACGCGCGTTAAGGCGGCCGCGATATCCGCAGGCTGATGCTCATCCCAAAGGATCAGGTAGAACCCGGTGCGGCAGCCCATAGGGGAAATATCGATCACACCTTCCAGCTCTTCACGCAGGCCAAAGGCCAGCAGATGCTCCAGCGTATGCAGGGCCGCCGTGGGAATGGCGTCGGCATTCGGCTGCAGGAAGCGCAGGTCAAATTTTTGCACCACGCTGCCCAGAGCATGACGTTCATAACCCGCCTGGCGCACATACGGCGCTTTGACGAGGGTGTGGTCGAGGGTAAAGCTCTCTACAACTGGCATGTTATGACTCCTTAATAGGTTAAAAGAGGGTCGTTATTCGCGTCGGATGCGGCGCGACAGACGGGTTCCGAGTGTCTGAATCAGCTGGACGATGACAATCAGCACCAGCGCCGTCACCAGCGTGGCAAAGGCGTCAAACCGCTGGTAGCCGTAGGTGATCGCCAGGTCACCAATGCCGCCCCCGCCGACGGTGCCCGCCATCGCGGTCGCCCCCAGCAGCCCGATAGTCGCCGTGGTCAGCGCGAGGATCAGTGACGATGCGGCCTCCGGCAGCATAAAGTGCCAGATGGTCTGGCCGACCGTGGCGCCCATCGCATCGGCCGCTTCAAGAATGCCCTCATCCACCTCCAGCAGGGAGCTTTCCACCAGCCGCGAAATATACGGGGCGATAAACACGATCAGCGGCACAATCGCCCCCGCCGTGCCAATGGTGGTGCCCACCAGCAGGCGGGTGAAGGGCAGGATCGTGATCAACAGAATAATAAAGGGCAGCGAACGCAGGACGTTGATCACCGGGTTCAGCACCTGATGCACAAAACGGTTCGGCAGAATGCCGCCAGGACGGCACACCACCAGCACAATCCCCAGCGGGATCCCCAGCAGCGAACCAAAGCCCAGCGATACGGCGATCATCACCAGGGTGTCATGCAGCGCCAGCAGGAACTGATCGCCCGTCACGGCGGTATCGATAAAATCAAACATGGGTGATTTTCACTCCTGCTTCGCGAAGGTAATGCACGGCGCTGGCGGTCTGGTGCTCCTCGCCCAGGATCTGCACGATCATAAAACCGAGGATGGTGCTCTGAACCTCGGACATACTGGCAAACAGAATATTCACCTCGATGGCGTAGTCTTTGATAATGCGGTTAATGATCGGCTGCTGCGCCGTGGCACCGACAAACTCCAGCCGCAGCGTCTGCCCGTTGCCTGAACGCTGCAACAGATCGACCACGCTCTGCGGCAGGCGGTCGTGGATCACCGACTGGACAAAACTGGCGGTGACCGCATGTTGGGGTTCAGCAAACAGGGTAAATACATCGCCCTGCTCCACCACCCGACCGTTTTCCATCACCGCCACCTTGTTGCAGATTTTTTGGATCACCGACATTTCATGGGTAATCAGCACAATGGTGATGCCGTAGCGGCGGTTGATCTCCTGCAACAGCAGCAGGATCTGTACCGTGGTATGCGGGTCCAGCGCCGAGGTGGCCTCATCGCACAGCAGCACCGACGGGTTAGTGGCCAGCGCGCGGGCGATCCCCACGCGCTGCTTTTGCCCACCGGACAGCTCGTTAGGGTAGCTGTGGATTTTGTCACTGAGATTGACGAACGCCAGCAGCTCCATCACCCGAGCCTGAATGAACGCCCGGTCGCGCCCCTGTAAAATTAACGGGATGGCGATATTGTGAAATACCGTTTTCGAATTCAGCAGATTGAAATTCTGAAAGATCATGCCGATATCTTTTTTCACGGCATTCAGGCGTTTTCCACTGACGTGCTGTAACGACTCGCCGTTAATCACCACCTCGCCGCTGCCGGGTGACTCAAGACGATTGATTAAACGCAGCAGGGTACTTTTCCCGGCACCGCTGTAACCAATAATCCCGAACACATCACCTTTGTCGATATTCAGGCTGATATGATCCAGCGCCAGAATATCATTACCGTTTCTGGAAAAGGTTTTACTGACCTGGCGAAATTCAATCATCACATTATTCACTTCAGATAGTCAGGGAACAGATAGCCTTTGTACTGCCCATGCCCGAGAATATACTGTTTGAATTCCACCGAATGGTAACCGGCAATAATGTCTTTGGCGAATTCAGCCTCTTTATTTTTTCCGGCGACGGTTACCACGTTAATAAATTTGCTGCTGGCCGATTCCAGCTTGAGTGCGGATTCAAGTTTAATGCCGTTGGATACTGCAAAGTTACCCTGAATCAGGCCGTAATCGACATCGGGAAGTGCGCGCACCTGCTGGGCGTTATCCATCTCTTTCAGCACGATTTTATACGGGTTTTCCGTAATGTTACGCTGAGAGAAGGTGGCCGCATCGCTGTTGTCGGCGATCTTAATCCATCCCAGACTTTGCAGCACCAGGGCTGCGCGATACTCGTTTGCTGCCTGATTGGGCACGGAAATGGTGGTGCCCGGTTTCGGGGTCGCCAGCTGTGTGATCTTACCGGCATACAGCCCCATCGGCGGCGTCGGCACCTGAACGATACCGGTATTATCAATACCCAGGCGTTCATTAACCGATTGCAGGTAAACCGGATGCTGCATAATATTGGCTTCAATATTACCGCGTGCAACGGCATCGTTAACCTGAATGCCATCGCTGAAATCTTTATACTCAACTTTATAGCCTTTCTTGATCAAATAAGGTGCCACACCTTTTTCGAACTGTTCTTTATAAGGCCCGGGGTTAAACCCGACACGAATTAATTTATCCTGAGCGTTTGCAAGAAATGAAGAGATCGATAACAAAGCAACAACAATGCCGAGAAGAACGGGCTTTTTCATCAATATTTTCCCTGAAAAGAGTGCGAATAAAATTGATTAAATCACAGCACTCTTCAGGTTGTAAGTAAAACAGCAGCGTTTGATTTTGCTTTTTTGTGATAAGGATAATCAGCAATGACATATCCACTTATTACACATCGATAGTTATTTTTATCTTTTAAGCGGGCGTCGACATTAATGTCATAGTGGAACATTACTGTTTACGCCGAGAATACCATGCCTGATTTCGCAGCTTCCCCTCTGGTTAATGCACTGGAAGAGAACTTATTTAGCGTGCTGGAAAAACTGGCACGAGAGGTGGATACCTCTGTCCTGTCAATGATTGACCTGTCGAGCGGCAGCCCGCGACAGCCAACGCCACCCGCGATTATCGCTACGCTGCAAGCCACGGCGGCATCCCCCGCCAACCACGAATATCCCTCTTTCTGGGGCAAGCCGCAGGTGCGCCAGGCGATTGCTGATTTCTACCTTAACCATTATGGCGTTGCGCTGGATCCTGAGAATGAAATCGCCGTGTTCCAGGGTTCGCACATTGGCGTGAACGGCATTCCGCGTGCCGTGGTCAGTCCGGGGCAAACCCTCATCTCCACCGATCCCTGCTACCCGATGTACCGCTCAGCAGCGGTGCAGTCACAGGCGCAATTTTACGGCATCCCGCTGGAGGAGAAGGATAATTTCCTGCCAGATTTTTCACGCGTGCCGGAAGAAGTCGCACGCAATAGCGGGCTGCTGATCCTGAACTATCCGCACAACCCGACCGGCGCGATGGCAACCCCGGAACTGTTCGACGCGGCACTGGACTTTGCCCGGCAGCACAATACGCCGGTGCTGCATGACTTTGCCTACGCGGCGATTGGCCGCCATGCCGCCGATATCCCGGTCAGCCTGCTGGCACAGCCGGGAGGGAAAGAATGGGGGGTGGAAACCTATACGATGTCGAAAACATTCTGCATGGCAGGATGGCGCTTTGGCTTTGCAGTGGGGAATGCCTCGATTATCCGCGCGTTTAAAAAACTGCACACGCACAGCTACAGCACGGTATTCGGCGCGATTCAGGATGCCGCCATCACGGCGCTGTCACTGCCTGCGTCGCAGATACAGCAGTTAGCCAACGTCTATCACCAGCGCCGCGACTGGGTGCTGCAAAAGCTGGCCGCCATGAACTGGCCGGTGCCGCCCAATCAGGGCACCTTTTTCCTCTGGCTTCCGGTGCCTGACGGAGGGCGCGCGCAGCCGTTTGCCGAGCGGTTGCTGAAAGAGGCGCATATTATCGTGGCCCCCGGCAGCGGATTTGGTCCGGGCGGCGAAGGCTATATCCGCATCAGCCTGACCGCCGATGATGACTCGCTGAACACCGCGCTGGCACGTATTGAGGCGTTAAAGCTGTTTAGCTGACGGGCTTCACATCGTCCGACCAGCGCGCTGAATAAAACTCAATAAACGCCCGGGCCGCCGGGCCAATACGGCGGTTGGGCCGCACACAGTACAACCCGGTTTCACGCCCGGTCCACTGCGGCAGCACCTGCACCAGTTCCCCCGCATTGATCGCCGCCGCCATCGTTAACGCAGAGTGAAAGGCAATGCCGAGGCCGTCGATGCACAGCCGCCGGGCCGCATCGGCGTTGTCGACGGTAACGCGCCCACGGGGTTGCAGCGTGCGCTGTTCACCCTGCGAAAACAGACGCCAGGTCAGACCATCCTGGCTGGCCGCAGAGACAATACAGGCGTGCTGCCCAAGCGCCTCAATGGTTGAGGGAGAGCCTCTTAGCGCGAGATAGGCCTTCGATGCCACCAGAATACGCCGGTTCTCCAGCATCTTATGGGCGACCAGCGAAGAGTCCTTCATCTGCCCAATACGCAGCGCCAGCATCACCCCTTCCGCCACCAGATCGACGTAACCATCATTCAGACGCAGATCCAGCTGCACCTCAGGCCAGGCCTGAAGAAACGCGGCCAGATGCGGCACCACATGGGTATGACCAAACGCCACGGGTGCGCTGACCACCAACCGGCCTTGCGGCCTGACCTGTTCATCGCGCACCCGATCGGCGGCATCGCGCAACTGGCCTAACGCCTGCTGGCATTCAGAAAAATAGCGCTGCCCGGTATCGGTCAGCGACATCGCCCGCGTAGTCCGGTTCAGCAATTGGGTGCCCAATTGCTGCTCCAGCGTCTTGATAAAACGACTGACAGAAGAAGGGGTGATCGCCAGCGCCTCCGCCGCACGGGCAAAACTGTTGTGTTCTACTACGGCGATAAAGGCTTGCACAAGGTGCAGAGGCGGCGCTGACATTATCAATCTCAATAGATGAATGAATATTATTGGCGGCTATTATCAATAAAAATAAGCATGATTAGAATCGTTCTTTTTAGGAGAACATCTGATGAACACCACTTCCGTCCCCCTGTTTCACGCCCTTCACCGCCAGCCCTCTCCCCTGCGCCTGCCCAATGCCTGGGATGCCGGTAGCGCACGCCAGATCGAAACCCTGGGCGCACAGGCGATTGCCACCACCAGCGCGGGCGTGGCCTGGTCGCTGGGCTATCGCGACGGCAACCAGCTCCCGGTCGCTGAATATGTTGCCCGTGCCGCATCCATCGCCCGCGTGATCAGCGTCCCCCTTAGCGCCGATATCGAAGGGGGTTATCACCCGCACCCAGCCACCGTGGCCGACACGGTAAGACGACTGATCGATGTGGGCGTGGTGGGTATCAATATCGAAGATGGCAGCGCCGATCCACAGTTGCTCTGCCGCAAGGTCGAAGCCATCAGAGCTGCCAGCAATAGCGCAGGCGTTGAACTGTATATCAATGTTCGTACTGACGTGTACGCACGCAATCTGGTCCCGGCCAAAGATAAGGCTGGCGAAGTGATCCTCAGGGCTCAGAACTACCGTCACGCCGGGGCTGATGGTCTGTTTGTGTTGGGATTAGTGGACGCAGAAGAGATGCAGACGATTGCCCAAAGCAGCGACCTGCTGCTCAACGTGATTATCTGGCCCGGCCTGCCGCCGTTAGATCGTTTGAATGAGTACGGCGTGCGCCGCCTCAGCGTAGGTTCCTGGCTGCCGCAAACGCTCTGGGCGCACAACGAACAGCTGGTACGTGGTTTCTTATCGGATGATGAAACGGCGCCGCTGATGGCAACGGCGACGCCCTATTCAGCGATCAACACGCTGTTTTAACCGACATCATCAGTCCGGCCGCCATACTATGCACTCGCGGCGGCCGCTCTGTTTTGCGAGGTGAATGCACGGAAATCCCTGATGCTTAACGGACGGGAAAAGTAAAAGCCCTGAAACGCCGTGCAGCCGAACTCCTGCATCACTTTCCACTGCTCCGCCGTCTCAATGCCTTCGGCCAGTACTTCCAGCTTCAGCTCAAGCCCCATTCGCGCAATGTTCATGGCGATCACCGCCCCTTTTGGCCCTTCCGTCGCCCCGGAAATAAAGCTGCGGTCGATTTTTATCTGCTCCAGCGGCAGCCGGCGCAGATAACTGAGCGATGAGAATCCGGTACCGAAATCATCAAGGGAGAAGCGAAATCCAGCGGCAGCCAGCGTATGCATTTTCGCCACCACGGTTTCAATGTCCGTGGCGAACACACTTTCCGTCAGCTCAAGCTTAACCTGTGAAGGAGACACCTGCGTTGCCTGGGCCTGATGCATGAGATTCGCGACGAAGTCCGGCTTCATCAGATGGTCAACGGTGATGTTGATGGAAAGCGTCAAATGCGCGGTCGCCGGGTTTTTCTGCCACTGCGCCAGCTCTCTGAAGGCGCTGACGATCACCCAGTCTCCGATGGCGGGCATCAGTCCGGCCAGTTGTGCATCAGGAATAAACTCCGACGGCGGGACCATTCCCTTACCGGGGATTTGCCAGCGCAGTAAGGCTTCAGCCCCGTTGATCTGTCCGCTGGCATTCAGTAGCGGCTGATAGAACAGCACTAACTCATTATTGTAGAGCGCATGCTGGATAGCCCTGATTTTTTCACTGCGGCGGGAGAAGTCAGCATGCATCGCCACAATGCCGCCACACAGGATCACGGTCGCCAGAATGGCATTGGCCATTGAAATTGTGGCGCGCCAGGGACGCGGTAAAGGGTTGGCAAACGGAAAAACCAGGTCAGCACTACTGAAGACCATAAACGACAGCAAACAGGCCACAATCATTGCCATCTGTACCCGCGTGCGTCGGCGCTGATAGTTGATGTAGCCCACCAGCGCGATGGTCAGAAGATAGAGATGGGTGGTTCTGGGAATACCCGGTTCCGGCACATCACACAACAGACAGTAGATGATCGCATAGGCCATATGAACCAGCTGTGCCAGCATCAGCCCGGTGGAGAAATTGCCGCGCATCGCAATACGCCAGCTAAAAAATGCCGCTCCCCCCAGGGTCAGCAGCGAGATCACCACAGTCCATTCTTTTAAAACAACAAACACGGCCAGCCATCCCACAGTGACCACCAGGCCGGTAAGAAAAGCCATCCTGCAAATATACTCAAGATGCTCATCGTTCGGCGATTTCACTCTTTTTCCCGGCATGGCGCAAGTAACTCCATTTCAAATTTAAAATCATATTATTATATTTTTTAATTAATCAACCTAATTAACTTAATTAAACTTTCAGATGCACCGGTAACCACGAATATTAAATTTTTATTACCGTCATACCAAAATCTGTCGGGCAAACAATCCCCTCCAGTTTTCCGACCTGATAAAGGTCGCTGTCGGAGACAATACTACTAATCGTGGTATCAGGAAATCTCAGGTTTTTCACTAAATGTACTTTCACCGGAGCACCTTTGTTATTGACGTCCATGATCCATCCCAGAAAGCCGCCGGAGTATTTTGCCAGGCAACCAATCGGATAAAATCCGTAGCGCTGAACATATCTCACCAGCATCTTACTGTCATAGGTCTTGCCCGCTTCGTAGATGACCCGATAAGCCTCCATCGGTGTGCGTCCGGGAATACCGTTACGCGCGTGCATCAGCTTATCGATGGCTTTAATCACGGAAATCAGCCGCACCAGCTCTGACATCTGCTCTTTGTTCTTACCCGCAGGATAGCCCGTTCCGTCCAGATGTTCGTTAGCGTTTTCAATGATATCACGACATACCGGCCCGGGTTCCCACCCTGCACTGTGCAATGTTTCGCAAAGCGCCGTGACATGGTTCTTCAGTATCTCTTTCTGCGCAGGATTCATAGTGACTTTCAGGGAAGGCAGGCTTTCACTCACCAGCAGCGGTTTACCCATCGTATGCAGTATTGCCCCTAAAACGGCTTCGCGTACCTGGAGGTCGTGCGGGTCCCGCTTCAGCATCATCTCTGCCAGCCGCGCCGCCACTTCCACCGCGTGCCGTAACCAGTCAGGCTCGTCGCGCAGAAAGGAGAGTGCATAGAGTAGGTTTTTACGATCCGCACGCACCAGGTATATCAGCGTGTCGGCACAGTCATAGAAGATCGCCTGCGGCACCACATGATGGGTTTTGATGTACATCAATCCCACCTGAATCTGGTGGGCAACCTCCATCACGCCCCGTTCCATTGGTGTCTGACGCTCGTGTTTTTCGCGCAGATGGCTTTCGTGTTGCAGAATAGCTTTCTCCTTAGAACCCACGGCAAACAGAGAGGAGTGATACACCATGCGACCAGTTAAACCGGCGCGAAAGGCGGCTTCTCTTTCTGCCTCATTCACGTAATGGATCAACATTTCGTTCTGGTAAGCAGACATGCCGGTGAACTGAATGCCGATGGCGGCATGGCCGTGGTTACCAAAAGGACGAATATGGCGGATGCTTCCTTGCGTATAAAATCGCTGTCCGTCAGGAAACTCCATCACCACGCCAGGTACTGTTTGCCCCTCCGTCAGCGCGATGCTCTCTGCCAGATCGATTTCAGCCATGCAGCCGCCAACAGACAGGTTGCGCACTTGTCCGGGGACATTAAGAACATGGCGATAAACTTCGATACTGACGCGCGCACGCATACCCAGGATAAAAGGGATACGCGTTTCACCGCGCTTTTCACCCGCAAAAACAGAGTCAGGAAGTTGACACTCCAGCCGATACAGCATGGCGTCAGTTTTGAGCAGTGTGGCCGCAATGTGGCTCAGGCTGTAGGTTTCGCGTTCAGAATGTTCGCTGCCTTTGAACGCTTCCAGATCAAAACTCACCGTGCCATTCGCCAGGTATTGCCCGATATCCGCACCGCCGTACTTAACTTCCAGCACCAGAAAGCCCGTCTCCTGGTTCAGTTCGGCCACATCGGCCTTAAGCGCACTGGGCATATCGTGGGTGAAAATAGACAGCTCATGGGGATGCTGGAGCAGCGAACGGATGACATTGGCAGGGGGAAGAGAATGCTCGTTCATCATACCTTTTACCTATAGATGACATTTGTTGTAATTTAATTATCAACTAATTAAATCGCAGCCAATCTCTTCCATGTGATTGATCGTACTGAACTTATGCCCCGGTAAAGGTTTAATGCTATGAAAAAATATAATATAGAACAATAATAAGATTGTTAGTCACTTATTTGAAATCTAAATGAAACCGGGCTGTAACACACCGATGAAAAAATAATACTTTAATTTCTTTTAGCAAAGAATAAAAAGTTTTACAATTAAATTTACACTAACATTACGCCAACATAACGATGAATTCGGCACTAACTCAAATTAGAATCACTCACCGAAACTAACAATTTTTGATATGTTAAAATAAAAAGTCATAGACAAAATAAAGCCTGGTAAAACCAGGCTTTATTCTTCAAAAAAATCCTGCAATTAGCTAATTATTTCCTGGCGAGGTAAACCTCTTCACTCAGATAGTCGCCATTCTCATTATAATAAGTGTAAGACGCGACAATCATATCCTCACCATTATAGTTAACGTAGTGTGGCTTTAAGAAGGCCTCAACCGGGAGAATGCGTTTGGTGGTTTTGTCTGCCAGATCGGTTTTCCAGATGCAGGCGTAGCCGCCCTCGTTGTCAAAATAGAACGAGGAACCCCGCCCCCAGACGTAGTTGCGGTTGTAGCTGTAATCCGGGCCTTTTGCCGTATCGGCCTGCGGCAGGAACACGTTAACACCCGCATCCGGTCGGTCGAGCGGGAAGAAGTACATGCCTTCATCGACGTCATTATTACTGCGGTCTGCCGAAGCCAGGCGCCACTGACCATCCGGGGATGTCAGCCGACTGTTACACTCCTGACTGCCGCAATAACCCACCCACTTCTTCGCATCGGCAGCACTGGCAGGCAGGCTGACCTCTTTGATGCTGCCTATCTCTTTCGGCAACACATTCAGTGCAAAAGCGTGCGGCGTGGCATAGTCGCTGGCGCTGTTCACGGTCACACCGGAACCGCTGTATTCCGCCACGCGATAGAGGATGTCACCCTCCGGCGCACTGTTATTGTCCAGTAGCGTCAGCTCAAGGTTATATCCCTCGTAGCCTGCCTGTACCTGCGGTTTCACTGACTCTTTCAGGCTAAGCAGATAGGCGGTTTTCTTATCATCACGGTCCACATACAGCACAACAAAGACAATCAGGTCCTTGTTGACGATGCGATGCGTCAGGATAGTGATGTTATGTCCGGTGCTGCCTGCGGTCAGCTCCGTGACATCACTGGAAGAGATCAGCTGCCGCACGCGCCACGGCTCTTCTGATAACGTAAACCCGGCATCATTCTTTAATCCGGGGGCGACAGGCTTATCCAGCTTATCGCCAGGGCGAATAAACACCTCGCTGACCTGATGATAAACCCCGGCACGCGACAGCGTTTTATTACGCTCGATGTAGCGCTGCTTAATACATTCCGTATCGGCCCCACAGCGGTTTCTTTCTGCCAGCCACTGGCGTTGATCCCGTGCCAGCGTTCCCACGCCGTAGCTGTTGTCCATCGCTTTAACAAAATAGCCGTTGGTGACGTTATCCAGGCCGGAAAGATAGGTATCCGAGCAGATAGTTTTTTCCGTTTCATTCAACCCGGTTAACGTGCAGTCAAACCCGGCGGCCAGCGCATTGCTCGCCAGTAAAGAGAACCCGAGTGCGATGCCATATTTTATCTTTATCATTTATTTCCTTACGCCCTTTCCATTCTGTCATTCTTATTAGCAGGTGGTTTCTGGCTTTATTCCAGCGAAGCATTTATCCCACTTTTCAGGCGCGCGGTCACGCACTCATACAGGTAACCTGCTGAGAAATTCCCTCGTCATTTTTGTGGCTGATAGTCTGGCTTACTTCAAACTGGCCCCATTCCCGCAGCACAATGACTCGCTGTGGGTTTTAAACCCCGACGCCATTGTGATCTTTCGTAGGGGGCGATCATCTTTTCCGATCGCCCCGTAACGCCGGGTCGGCACCCTGCTCAACATCACGGGCTGACCGAAACAGAAGGTCAGCCCCTACGCATCCTGAGTTGTTTTCGGCAGCAGACCTGGTCACTCTTACTTCATCGCCGGTGTTGGCAGCTTCTGCTGCGCTCCGGTCTGTTCGCGCAAAGTGGCCACCTGTTCGCGGGTGACTTCATTACCCTGATTCCCCCAGGAATTACGCACAAAATTCAGCACCTGAGCAATCTGGGCATCATCCATTTTCCAGTCAAACGCGGGCATCCCTGCCGCCGTCTGCCGCGCTTCGGTGTGCGGCGCGCGTGCGCCCCGCAGCATCGCATGGATCATATTGGTCGGGTTGTTCTGCATCGCAGGGTTTCCGGCAAACGCCGGAACCATGCCGCTAATTCCCTCGCCCTTCAGACCGTGGCAGGCGGAGCAGTTCACCTCATAGCTTAATGCAGCGTTGCTGCGGGCGGCTTCATCCATACGGAACCCCTGCGCAACCGGGGTGGAAGATGGCGTAACACCGCGCAGATAGGTGGCGATGGACTGTAAATCACGCTCGTTGAAATACTGCGTGGAGTGCTCAACCGCTTCCGCCATCGGCCCGGCGGCGACGCTGCTGCCGTTCGATCCGGTTTTCAGGTATTGGGTGATGTCCTCGTCGCTCCAGCTTCCGTTGCCAGCATGCGGGTTGGGGGTAATATCCGGTGCAAACCAGGCGCCAAGGCTACCGCCCTGCAAATAGGCGCTGCC
This sequence comes from Erwinia sp. AnSW2-5, assembly GCF_045107195.1. Classification (NCBI taxonomy): domain Bacteria; kingdom Pseudomonadati; phylum Pseudomonadota; class Gammaproteobacteria; order Enterobacterales; family Erwiniaceae; genus Erwinia; species Erwinia sp. AnSW2-5. The sequence continues at coordinate 98,186 of NZ_JBJGXA010000014.1, read as the reverse complement.
GATCTCACCGCCCAGCGCATTACGGGCAGTATGGCAAACGCTACAGTGCGCCGGACCATCAACAATGTACTTGCCGCGATTCCACGCCTCATTCTTCAGCATATCCGGCTTAAAGCCGTTATTGTCGAAGAACAGCATGTTCCAGCCCGCCATCGCCAGACGAATATTGTAGGGGAAGTTCATCCCGGCATTTTCATCAATGCGCTGCTTTACCGGCTCAAGGCTGGCGAAGTAAAGCCACAGATCGTGCATGTCCTTATCGCTGATCTGGGTGTAGGCGGTGTAAGGCATTGCCGGATAGAGCAGACCATGATCGCCCCGCCCCTGACGCACGGCGTTAAAGAAATCACGCTCGGTCATCTTGCCGATGCCGGTTTCCCGATCCGGGGTGATATTGGAGGTTTCCAGCACGCCAAACGGCGTATCGATTTTGTAGCCTCCGGCAAAGTTCGGATTGTGGCAGGCGGCGCAGTCCGACAGGCGCATCACGTATTCACCGCGCGCGATGGCAGCCTTATCCTGGCTTTGCACATCGGCCAGCGCCACCTGGTCATCCGCCACCGCCGAGCGCGAACTCTCCATCACCACCCACAGGCGGCCAAAGGCTGCAATCCCCACCAGCACGGCCAGCGCAGCAATACCGCAGGTTATTGTCTTTTTTCTGCTCATCATTATGCCTCCACCAGCGGCGCAGGGTTCTTCATATAGGTCTGATAGATCGCCTGCGCGGCGCGGATAGCCAGCGCCCCCACGGTGACGGTCGGGTTGTAACCGCCGTTATTCGGGAAAGCCGACGCGCCAACAACAAACAGATTGTGGGCATCCCAGCTTTGCAGGAACGGGTTCAGGGCTGACGTGGTCGGGTCCGCGCCCATCACCGCACCGCCGATGGTGTGCGAGCTGTGCTGCTGATACGGGTTCCAGCTTTTCTCAGACTGGTTATCCACCACCAGATGCTGGCCCCCGGTCTCCTGCATGATTTTCACCGCACGATCGGTGACGTACTTCGCCATGTTGATATCGTTCTGGTTCCAGTCGAAGGTCATGCGCAGCAGCGGCTGGCCGTGGCGGTCTTTGTAGCGTGGATCGAGGTCGAGGAAGGCATCGCGCACCGGCATCGAGGTGCCCTGGCAGAAGATGGTGCCCGCCGTCTGATAATCACGGGCGTAACCGGCCTTCCACTCGCTGCCCCAGCGTCGGGTGCCTGGACGCAGGTTATCCATGTTCTGGATCGGGCGCCCGTTGGTGGAGAAGCCCATAATGCCCGCGCCGCCGATAAAGTCTACGTTGCTGTGATCGAAGTTATCGCCATTGAAATCATCAATCTGCACCGCCAGCGCGCCGCCACCGATAAACGGGTTCATCTTTTCATTATCAAAGAAGCCGGTCACCGTTGAACAGGTCTGGTAGTTATAGTTACGCCCGATGGTCCCGCGCCCGGTGCGCGGATCATACTGCTCACCGACGCCGGACAGCAGCATCAGCCGCACGTTGTCCATCTGATAGGCGGTAATGCAGACGATATCCGCAGGCTGGAAACCTTCCTCGCCCTCTTTGGTGATAAATTTCACGCCCTTCACGGTTTTGCCGTCGTCATGCTTCACCGCGTGCAGCACTTCGGTATCAGTTAACAGCGTGAAGTTCGGGCGGCGCATCAGGGCCGGTAAAATACAGGCCTGCGGCGAGGATTTAGAAAAGTTACCGCAGCCGTGAAAATCGCAGAAACCACAGTAGGTACAAGGCCCCATCGTGACACCCAACGGATTCACATAGGCCTGGGAAATATTGCCTGCCGGAATGGTGAAGGGGTGGTAACCCATCTTTTGCGAGGTGTTTCTGAATTTGCGCATCCAGTGGGTGTCTTTCAGCGGCGGAGTCGGGTATTCGCGTGAGCGCGGGCCTTCAAACACATTGCCGCCCAGGCGCTTTTCTCCGTTCAGGTTCCCGGCAATACCGGACGTCCCGGCGATACGCTCAAAGCGATCGTAAAACGGGGCCATTTCATCGTAGGTCACGCCCCAGTCCTGCAGCTGTAGCCCGGCCATTTTTGCCGCGCCGTAGCGTTCGCGCGTCTGGCTGGCGACGGCGAAATCCCACGGCGAAAAACGCCATGACATCCCCGCCCAATGCGTTCCTGCTCCGCCAACGTTCCAGCCAAACTGGAAGGCCGACCAGTTGCGTACCGGGGCCGCATCCTGATCGCTGCGGTTGCGGAAGGTGGTGGTTTCCACGCTCATCGGCTGCATAATTTTACGGCGGGATTTCCAGCGTAATTCATCGGGGTCCACGGCCGGGGGGAAGTCGGTCGAGGTATCGCGCCAGGCACCACGTTCAATGGCGACCACGTTTAATCCGGCACGGGTCAGTTCTTCTGCCATGACGGAACCCGCCCAGCCCAGACCGACAATCACCACGTCGGCCCGGTTTCTGATATGTGACATTTGCTTTGCTCCAGCTATTTTTAATCGTTTGGGATCAGGCTAACCGGAATCAGCTGAAGATCTTGATTGTGGCGGTCAACATAGGGGCGGTAGTCATATCTTGCGCCTGGAAAACCAATCATCTTCCAGCCGGACATATTTTTATTACCACCATAGATAGGATCGGCCAGATAGCCTTCACGCACGTTTTGCAGCATCAGTTCAAATAACGCCTGGCTGTTAATGTCATTACCAAGATTAATTTCCCCTTTTTCCATTTTCGTCAGGAAAATATCAATCTGATCGACATTCAGTGAATGAAATGATGCCTTGTGCTGGCTCTGCGCCCAGGCTTCTAACGCTTTCAATCCGGTAAGATAACGTTCGCGAGGCGAGGTCAGAAACTGCGGGCTGCCCATCAGTTTCTCCTCGTTTTCCGGCTGTAGCGGCCCGTCCAGATAAAGCGCTGCGCCGGAACCGTAATCCCCGGCCAGTTCCGCATCAATAAACTCGATGCAGCCTGATTCACTGGCTGACGGGCCAAAACGGTCAGCGGGGATCAGCCGATCAAACAGCGCGGTCAGGTTTTGACGGTCGGTTTCATTGGTCAGTACCCGATAGCCTTTTTGCCAGACCGGCTGCGGCAGATGGTCGGGGCTCATCTGCGTATCGTGCGGAACGCCCTTCATCTCCTCCGCCCGTAATGTTGGCGTTACGGCCAGCGCCGCCACGATCGAACTCAGCGAAAATATCGCTTCTCTGCGGTTCATGTTTATTTCCTTGATGAATTTTAGACGTCGTTATCCCTGCGAGATAATTAAAGATCTCGCACAAAGCGGCAGAATATCTTTGCCATTATTTTCATTAACCAAAGGTAATAAAATTGACGCCAGTTCCAGGCTCGACATTCAGCCTTTTCCAGGTCGTTATGATTGAAAGAAGTGTGACTTATACCCGGAATTATCCGTTTTATTATTAGCGGGGTGTGTACGGCGGAATTAACCACACCCCATGATACCCTTCATCCTTCACGCTGCCGGTGCGTTGGCTACCCTCGCGCACCGGACTGACTTCAGCATTAACACTTGTGTTTCAGATGCGACTGCCGGATGCGGATCTCGCCCCAGCGCCAGTCACCTTCTGCGGTGCTGACGTCATCGATCAGGCGGTTGAGCGCTTCATCAATCAGCCGTTCAATCCCCTGGCTCCAGCTGGTCAGCATCCAGTCATCGGTGCCCGCTTCATCAATATCGTCAAACCCGACAATGCCGATCTGCCCCTGCCTGCCCTGCTGCTTTAACGCCTGCAGGGCACCGAGTGCCAGAATGTCGTTTTCACAAAAAATCGCATCCACAACATCCGTAGTCGATTGCAGATAGTCGGTCATTGCCCGGTAGCCATTCTGACGATCGTAATGCCCGGCATTCAGCACCTGTTCAATGGCAAAATCGCTCTGCTGTAGACGGTCCTGATAACCTTCCATCCGCAGCAGGTGGTGTCCCTGGGTGTCTGGCCCTTTCATATAGCCAAAACGCTGGTAACCCTGCGTCAGCAGCAGTTGGGCAATCTCTCCCCCGGCGCGGAAACCGTCAATATTGACCACGTCGATCTCGTCCGTGTCGTTATTGCGGCACACCTGCACCAGCGGGATATGGTGCATATCGTGAGCAATAGCGATCAGCTCCTCCGTCAGGATGGTGCCGAGAAACAGAATGCCGTCCACCTGGAGCTGGTCAGCCATCGACAGCACCGAGCGGTAGTTTTCCCCAGGGGTAATATTCAGCACCAGCGCCATATTGCTGCGTGCCTGAAGCTGCCGGGTGACCACATCCAGCATCATCATCGAGTGCGGATTTTTTAACTCATCAATCACCACGCCGATAATCTGCGTTCTTTTCTTCGACAGGCTGCGCGCCAGCAGATTGGGCCGATAGCCCAGCTCTTTCGCCGCCGCTTCTACCTTCTCACGCGCCCGATCGGATACCGATGCACCCGGCGTGAAGGTGCGGGATACCGTCCACTTGGATACTCCCGCCCGTTTCGCCACATCGTTAGCGGTGGTTTTATGGCGCATTTTTACATTCTTAGTCATAACACCTGCGTTCTGGAGTCTGGTAACCCTGCATTGAACGCTAAACGCCGGTGAAAATAAACTGTCCGCCGCGATATCTGTGCCCCGGTGCTGACGGCCTTAGGAGTTCCCTTACTAATGTTGCGATTATGTTCGATTTCTGCACCCGATTGCAATTATTTTTGCAATCGGGTGCAAGATGTTAGTTTTTTGTGACAGAAGCCGATGATTTGGTCTTCCGGGGATTGACTAAATTTTAGGCGTGGCCGACATTCCACTGACGCACCGGAAAGCCACAGTCACATCGTGGCGGATAACCGCCCTTTTTTGCACCCGGTTGCAATTAACGTTTTCCTATAACGATAAAACCTCAACCTACGGAATAACCCCATGAAAATATTAAAAGTATTACTGGTGATGTTCAGTGCCCTGCTGGCCTTCGGCGTTCAGGCAAAAAACGTGAAGGTCGGTGTGGCGCTGGCTAACTTCGATTTAAATTTTGTCTCCATTCTGCGCACGCAGATGATCGGCGAGCTGAAAAATCTTGAGATGGACAGCCAGTTTTCTGATGCCAAAGGCGACGTCGCGTTGCAGATCCAGCAGGTCGACGATTTTATCAATCAGGGCGTGGACGCCATCATCCTCAACCCGGTGGATACCCAGGGCGTTCTGCCGATGATGCAGGCAGCGAAGCGCGCCAATATCCCGCTGGTGTTCGTTAACCGTAAACCGGAAGTCAAACTCGGTGCAGGCCAGGCCTATGTCGGTTCGGACTCCGCACTGAGCGGCAGGCTGCAAATGGAAGCGATGGCGAAGAAAATGAACTACAAGGGCAATATTGCCATTCTGATGGGCGCGCTCTCCAACGAAGAGGCGCGCGAGCGCACCAAAGCAGTGGAAGAAGTGATCGCACAGCACAAAGAGATGAAGGTGATCGAGCGGCAGAGCGCGAAGTGGCAGCGTAACGAAGCGGTGGATGTCACATCCAGCTGGTTACTCAACGGTGCGCCGATTGACGGCATCGCGGCCAACAATGACGAAATGGCGATTGGCGCCATCATGGCAATCAATCAGGCGAAGAAATCCAACATCGTCGTGGCGGGCATTGATGGCACGCCGGACGGCCTGCAATTTATTAAAAATGGCGAAATGGCGGTCACCGTCTTCCAGGATGCAAAAGGCCAGGCGACTGGCGCGGTAAAAGTGGTTAAGTCTCTGGTAGAAAAACAGAAAACCGAAACCTACAACTGGATCCCTTACGAGGTCGTCACCAAAGAAAACTACCTGAGCTTTACCGAGAAAAATAAGAAGTAAGCCGATCTCATCCCCTCTGAGGGCGAATGAAAAAGCGCATGCACCCGGGTGCATTTTGTTGAAATTTTGTGATCACGCTTGTGAGTTTTGCATGATGTCGATTGACTTAATATTCGCCATCTTGAAGAGTGCAGCACATGACAGGCAGCAGCATCACCGCTTATCCCGGTCTGGAATCAACACGGTTACGCCCTATTTTGCACCCGGGTGCAAACAACAACTCAGGAGTCGATAATGTTAAATGGTGAAAGAAAAATCCCCCGCCCGCTTCGCTGGGCAATGATTGGCGGCGGCCGCCTGAGCCAGGTCGGTTACAAACACCGCAGCGGTGCGCTGCGTGACAACACCGCCTATCAACTGGTGGCCTGCGCGTTTGATATCGACGCCGCACGCGGCCGGGATTTCGGCGTTAACCTCGGCGTGGCGGCAGAGCGCTGCTACGACGATTACCAGCAATTACTGACGGAAGAAGCGAAGCGTGCTGACGGCATCGAAGTCGTGACCATCGCCACGCCAAACGGCACCCACTATGAAATCACTAAAGCGGCGCTGAATGCCGGTATCCATGTTATTTGCGAGAAGCCGCTGTTCTTCACCACCGCCGAAGCGCGTGAAATCAAAGCACTGGCGGCGGCCAAAGGGCTGATCGTCGGCGTCACTTACGGCTTCTCCGGCCACCCGCTGCTGATGCAGATGCGCGCGATGATCGCCAACGGTGAGATCGGCGATGTACGTATGGTGGAGTTGCAATACACCCACGGCTTCAGCGCCAATGACAGCGCCGACAAGTTCAGCGAAGCCCAGAAGTGGCGCGTTGACCCGAAAGTTGCCGGGCCAACCTTCGTGCTGGGCGATATCTCGACGCATACCTTCTATATCTCACAGCTGGTGCTGCCGGATCTGCACATCACCTCTTTGCTGTGTGACCGCCAGAGCTTTATCCCGTCGCGCGCGCCGCTGGAAGATAACGCCATGGTGCTGATGCATTACGAAGGCGGCGCCGTGGGCCGTATGTGGGCGTCTTCCATTAACGCCGGGTCGATGGACAGCCAGTTTATTCGCGTGATTGGTTCACAGGCCAGCCTGGAGTGGAACGACTACAACCCTGGCGAACTGAAGTATGAAATTCAGGGTAAACCCACGCAGATGATGCATCACGGCATGCCGTACCTGGATGAGAGTGCGCTGGCCGATGAGCGCCTGGGCGCGCTGCACACCGAAGGTCTGGCCGAGTCCTGGGCCAATATTTATCTGAAATTCGCCATTGCCATCAGCGCCCAGCAGCGCGGTGACCAGCAGACGCTGGATACCCTGATCTATCCCGATATTGATGCCGGTCTGGAAGGCGTTCGCTGGATTGAAAACTGTGTTCGCTCTGCCGACAACGGCTCCACCTGGGTTAATTACGAGTAAGGTTAACAAGATGAAATTATCGTTCTGTACCGACAGCCTGGGCCACCTGCCCTTCGAACAGATGCTGGATAAACTGCTGGAGCTGGGCGTTTACGGCGTGGAGATGACCACCGGCGGCTGGTCGGGCGCGCCGCACCTGCGCACCGATGAACTGCTGGCAAGCAAGGCGAAACGCCAGCAGGTTCTCCAGGCACTGGAAAGCCGTGGCATGCAGATTGCCGCGCTGAACGTCTCCGGTAACCCGCTCGACCCGGGCCAGCGCCACAAAAGCGACACCGATAAAGCGTTACAGCTGGCAGGTGAGTTTGGCGTGAAGAAAATCGTCATGATGAGCGGCCTGCCTCCGGCCAGCCCGAACGACACCATCCCAAACTGGATCACCTACACCGTTAGCTGGCCGCCGACGCTGAAAAACTGCCTCGACTATCAGTGGAACGAAGTGGCGATCCCTTACTGGCTGGGGCTGGTTGCCCGCGCCAAAGAGTGCGGCGTGGAAAAATTTGCGCTGGAAAACTTCAGCTCCATGCTGGTGTGGAACCCGGAAACGCTGTTCCGCCTGCGTGATGCCGTTGGGCCAACCGTCGGCCTGAATCTTGACCCAAGCCACCTGCTGTGGATGGGCGCGGACCCGATTGCGGCTGCGCGTGCACTTGGCCCGGCGATCCACCACGTACACGGTAAAGATGTGCGTCTGGAGCGCGGCCTGGTGGCAATTAACGGTCTGCTGGAAACCAAACCGGTAGAAGATGTGGCAAACCGTGCATGGAACTACGTGGCGGTCGGCTGCGGTCAGGATCTGCAATGGTGGAAGGAGTTCTTCTCCGTGGTACGCATGATGGGCTACAACGACTGGGTATCGCTGGAGATGGAAGACCTGACCATGTCCGTTGAAGCGGGCGTGACCTCATCGATTGCCGCGCTGCAACAGACCATCAGCCAGTAATCCGATATTCCGGGGCTGCACACTGTTGCAGCCCTGCTTTCCCGTTTATTCTGTCATAAATAGCGAATCATCCATTTTTAGTGGTCTTGATCACTTCCTCCATCCCGGTCCTGTCTTTCCACCGCCGCATCCTTTATTCTTACCGCAGCACGGCCTGATCAGTTAATAACAAGGATGATTGAATAAAGGGATGCCATCATGACCGAATTAGAAAAAGATTTACTCGCCAATGGCTTTAGCGAAAAAGATTTAAAGAAGTTCAGAAGAGCCAGAGAGCGGGCGAAACAAGAGGAGCAGATCGAGGGGGATAATGCGTTAGATTATGATGAGACGTTGAGAGAGGAGATCAAGGCATTGGGTTCAACTTTTCTATGCATTACATGTTCCATACTAGTCATACTCATTCTTTTTAATACATCACAAATATCAGAAGAATACTCATCACTAGAGATGATGACACTAAGCACTATCATTACCGTGTTTATTTATCTATGCTCAAGCATTGCTAACCCATTAATACTGGGATTAAAGTCATGCTTATATAAAAAAAGATTGAAAAACAACAAATAAAAATACCACGTGTTAACATCGTGGCAATTAAGATATTAAAGTCAAACCTTACAATTCACCACCTGAATGCATCCCATAAATAAATCTCAAGTTATTACCTGAAACAACCACTTCCAACATTAAAGATGCTTTGCTCATTCTGCCAACTTGAATATAAAAATCAGATGGAATAAATTTATATAAACGCCAGGAATCCGGTTTGACACTCATTCTAAACACACCGTAAGCTGAAGTGATGATTTCCATAGAGTGGTAAGCCGTAAGGCCAGCTTTCTTATCAAACCCCATAAAATGAGCGATGCCAACATAAGAGTCTCTCAATAAATTAGGAGCACTGTCACTACCCAGTAATTTAAGTAAACTTTCTGATGTTGAACTTGCACCACTAGCCATCACGTAAAAACCTGCAATTTTCCCTATCACAGATGCACTATCAAATGCACTTTTTACTATTGCTCCGCTGCCAAAAAACTGCCCAGCCCCCAAAGCCAATCCGACAGCATCAATGGTATAACCCAGCTCTTTATTATATTTCTCCATACTGACAGTAAGAAATATCTTTGCCTGCCCCATCGTCAGCCGGTCGCCCTGGGTGCTGATGTTATTGCTCTCCTCCTTAATATTATTAATGGCGGCTTTACACTGAGCATCACTTTTCGCGTTGCTAATTTCATGCAGATTCGCGTTAGCAAATGCTTTCACCTCACCAAGAAATCGGGCGCGGATAAAGTGATCGCGTATATGTTTTCCGCCAACGATCTCTGCTACCCGGTGTAAATCCGAGGCAGCAGACTGCCCCATGGCAGAGAAATATTTGTTATCGTTACTTCTTCTGTTTAGATAAATATCCATAAATTATCTCTTCTCCTTGAAGTACATTAACTACCTACGCAATTTATTATTAACAAATTCACGCTTCGGCGTCACGCAGCAGTGGTGCAGAATGTCGGGGTGCGCATCCAGACGTAATTTATTGGCAGCAACACATCCATCTTATTGAAAAACAGATAGCAAATAGTCCATTTTTATGATGCAGATAGATTCCCTGATCCCGGCCCTGTCTTTCCACCGCCGCATCCTTTATTCTTACCCCAGCACGACCTGGTAAGGTCGTAATAAGAATAATTAATTAAAGGGACGCCATTATGACCGAATTAGAAAAGGATTTACTCGCCAATGGCTTTAGCGAAAAAGATTTAAAGAAGTTCAGAAGAGCCAGAGAGCGAGCGAAACAAGAGGAGCAGGCCGAGGGGGATAATGCGTTAGATTATGATGAGACGTTGAGGCTGGAGATAAAAAACTTAGGTTCGTTCTTCTTCAGCATGGCATGCTTTCTTTTTATTTTACTCTTATTATTGAATGTATCATCTATTTTAGAAAATCATTCACCTCGGGACGTAATAGCAGTAAATACATTCACATTCTCCATTTTTATTTTATGTCAATCTGTTGTTAGCCCATTACGTCTAGGGTTCAAATCCTGGCGTTATAAAAGAATTAAGAACAAAAAAAAATAATCTCAAAAAAGCCACGCGCCAACGGCGTGGCTCCCCTGTCATATAAAGTCGGGCTTATCTCAAACTGGCTCCATCCCCGCATCAAAAGTCAGCGCCCTGCCGTGTTCATCGATACGCGCTTTATCGCGCCGGAAAGCCCGTGCCGAGCGAAACCCGCCAAACAGCGCCCCGCGCTGATAAATCTCGCCTGCGCGTTCCAGCAAATATTCATCCTGCGGGCTAATGGCAAGGCCGCGATCCACCCAAATTTTGGCCAGATAACGGTTCGGCATACTGCCTTTTCCGATGAAGAAAGCATACGCATAATAAGCCGCAGCGAACTCCTGATTGTCAGGATGCTCATCGTTCCACAATGCAGCCAGCACCTCATCCAGCGCGAAGCGACAATCCGCCTCGCTGGCGTGCTGATTAAACAGGATCAGCCCCGACAGCTCACGCGTGGCGCGCTGCCACACTTCCAGCCCGAGATTCTCAGCGTGCATCACCCCGATAAACAGATCGCGTGCGCGCTGATACTGCTGCGCATTCACGATGTCGTTTTCACGGGCAATGACATACCCCAGGTTGTACTGGCAAATCACGTTACCGGCCTCTGCGGCTCGCGCCATCCACACCAGCGCCTGCTCGCGGTCTTCATACGCTGCCGCATCGCGGCCATAGCGGCGCGACATCCTGCCTGAATAGAGGTCGTATAATCCGGCCATCGCCGAAGCATCACCGGCATCGGCCGCAGCCTGGGTGAGGAAAACGCCCGCCTCTTCAGAGGCTGCCTCAAACAGATTGGCGCCCGCCTGGCCAATATCGAGGTCGGACTCCAGCGCCAGGCCCAGCGGGATCAGCCGCTCATGGTCAAACTGCCCCTGACGGATGTCATAGAAACCGTATTTGCTCGCCAGCCCCGCCACCAGCACTTCGTACTGGCAGTCGCCCCACTGCTGACTGCGATCCAGCCATAGCGGACGCAGGCCAAAGCTGTCCTCGATACCCGCAAAATCCAGGCAGGAGAGTAACGTACTGAACGCATCGTGAAGCCCCGGATCGGCAACCGGGTGATCAACCTGCCACGCCTTGACCAGCGCATCGTAAGCCTGCTGCATCTCGGGCTTATTCCAGTGCACTTCATTGCCTTCCTGAGTGCGCGCATAGTGGCTGAGAAAGTTGGCGTAGTTGCGCAGCACAGAAGCATGCTGGCGCGGCGTGAGGTTAAGCGCTAGCAGGGCATCATACTGTTGCAGACAAAAGGCAATGTTCTCGCGGTCGTTGGCCCCAGGCATCAGCGCCACATAGCCAAGATAATCCCAGGCCTGCGTCATACGTAAGCCGTTACGTTCACTCTCAGACAGCCCGCGGCACCAGTCGCTGTCGATAAACGCAGACATCTCCTGATGGCTGCCACCCCAGCGAGGGTAGAGAAAATGCACCCAGGAGCTGAGGATCGCGTACAGATTCGGGCGCGCTTCCAGCGTCACGCGCAGCCAGTAAAGCTTGCTGTCATGCTGTTCCGTTTCGCTGCGCGCCGATAAACAGGCAGGTAAAGCCTGGGGGATGATAGCCAGCTCGCTGCCACCTTCATCGCGCAGTCGCTGCATTCCGGCGGCCCAGACCTCCGGGTCCACCTCTGCCTGGCGATCGGTGTAGTTGTCCGGCTGTTCGCCCAGCGCCAGCGCTAATAACCACTGTGGCTCGCCCAGGTAACAGCTCAGGCGGAAAATACGGAACAGCGCATAAGCGGGTTTCGGGTGCAAAGGTAGCGCGCGCAGATACGCGGCAATCCCCAAATCGCGCGCCAGCTCTGCCCCCATCCAGCGGTCGTCCGTCACGTATTCGCCGCCATTTTGGGTACGAATACGGCCCGCAGCACGCTCCCAGTAGCACCCCAGCAGCAGATGAGCATGGTAGGAATCAGGATAATCCGCGACCCAGGTTTCCAGCGCGGCCAGGGTGTCAGCCACTGGCTGGAGCGGGTCGAACAGCATATCGATGCTCCACTCGTAGTCGTAAGCTTCGCTGACGCCGTTCAGCCAGGGCTGGGATTGCTGCTCCAGTAACACATCCAGTGCCGCAAACTGCTGGCTGATGAACAGCGCACGCAGGTGCGCACGACGTGCAAGGATCGATGCCAGAGATTCATAATCAGAGGTCATTTTATCGGTTCTTCCTGAGTGTTCGCTCATCGCCCTTCCCTTAAGTCAAATACAGCGAAAAGTCCCTGAGCCATTGAAAAGTTTCACAAAAGATAATTTTTTAAGGTTTCGTTATATCAGCAATATTGGGAAATTTCAGGATAAAAATGATCCACACCAGAGAAATTTACATTAACGCGCCTGACGGTTTTTCCTGCTGGTCAATGTGCATCACTTAAGGTAAGCTGATCCACAAAACTAGTACAGGAGATTGAGCGTGACATTAAACTCTATTGAAGAGGTGAGAAACCAGATTGACCAGATCGACACCCGGTTGGTGGCGCTGATTGCCCAGCGGGGAGAGTGCGTCAAAGCCGCCGCTGCATTCAAGAAAGACAGCGATGCCGTCCGTGCGCCGGACCGTGTGCAGAAGGTGATTGATAAAGTGCGTCAGCAGGCGGCAGAACACCATCTGCCGGAAGAGATTATCGAGAAGGTGTACCGGGCAATGATTGGCGCATTTATTGATTATGAACTGGAACAGCATCGGCAGCTGAGCGAGGGTGTTTAGCTGACAGGGGGACTCATAAACGGGGAGCAGATCATACGGCCTAACAACCGTAGCCCGGCGAAGCCGATAAATTTCATCCCTGTGAAGTAACCATCTACAGCTAACCGTGTTTATGGCCAACCTGGCCATAAGCGACCCACACGCCGTTTCCACTGCCCTCTAAAGAACCAGACAGCACCAGTGAGACGCTAGTCACATATTTTACCCATTTAGTTTACCGGCGAAACCGCTTACGTCGGTAAACAACCGCTTAACCCCACATAGCGCCACTCAACGAATTATCCCCCTGGCGCCACTTGAAATTCGCCACCATAGCCACGGTATAAAATTCTTTCGATTGCACACAATCTCACTTTGTATAAAGCCAGGTCCTTTATGAATAAAAATAAGCTATTCAAGCATATACCCTGGATGATCCTCGGGATCATCGGTGCTTGCTGTCTGGCCGTGGTCGCACTCCGACGCGGCGAACATATCAGTGCGCTGTGGATCGTTGTGGCGTCCGTGTCGGTCTATCTGGTGGCGTATCGTTATTACAGCCTCTACATCGCCCAGAAGGTGATGAGACTGGACCCGACCCGCGCAACGCCTGCGGTGCTCAATAATGATGGTCTGAACTACGTACCGACCAACCGTAACGTACTGTTTGGTCACCACTTCGCGGCGATTGCCGGAGCGGGGCCGCTGGTCGGTCCGGTTCTTGCGGCGCAGATGGGCTACCTGCCCGGCGTGCTGTGGCTGCTGGCGGGCGTGGTGCTGGCCGGAGCGGTGCAGGACTTTATGGTGCTGTTTATCTCCCAGCGCCGTAACGGTGCTTCGCTCGGTGAGATGATCAAAAATGAGATGGGGCCGGTTCCTGGTACCATTGCGCTGTTCGGCTGCTTCCTGATCATGATTATCATCCTTGCGGTGCTGGCCCTGATCGTGGTGAAAGCGCTGGCAGAAAGCCCGTGGGGCGTGTTTACCGTCTGCTCAACGGTGCCGATTGCGCTGTTTATGGGCATCTATATGCGCTTTATCCGGCCGGGGCGGGTCGGTGAAATCTCCGTGATTGGCGTGATCCTGCTGATTGCGTCGATCTACTTTGGTGGCGTGATTGCCCACGACCCGTACTGGGGCCCGGCACTGACCTTTAAAGACACCACCATCACCTTTACCCTGATTGGCTATGCGTTTATTTCTGCGCTGCTGCCTGTGTGGTTGATTCTGGCACCGCGCGATTATCTGGCGACCTTCCTGAAAATCGGGGTGATTGTTGGCCTGGCTATCGGGATTGTGATTCTGAATCCTGAGCTGAAAATGCCCGCGCTGACCCAGTATATTGATGGTACTGGCCCGCTGTGGAAAGGTGCGCTGTTCCCGTTCCTGTTTATTACTATCGCCTGTGGCGCCGTCTCCGGTTTCCATGCGCTGATTGCTTCCGGCACCACGCCGAAACTGCTGGCCTGTGAAACCGATGCGCGCTTTATCGGTTACGGTGCCATGCTGATGGAGTCGTTTGTGGCGGTGATGGCGCTGGTTGCAGCCTCGATTATCGAACCGGGTCTCTACTTCGCGATGAACACCCCACCGGCAGGCCTCGGCATCGTGATGCCAAACCTGCATGAGCTGGGCGGTGCCAACGCGCCGATGATTATGGCGCAGCTGCAGGAAGTGACCGCACAGGCGGCCGCCACCGTCAGCTCCTGGGGCTTTGTTATCTCCCCTGAAGAGATCCTGCAAACCGCGAAAGATATCGGTGAACCGTCGGTGCTGAACCGTGCGGGTGGTGCGCCAACGCTGGCCGTGGGGATTGCCCATGTCTTTAACAAGATTCTGCCGTTTGCCGATATGGGCTTCTGGTATCACTTTGGCATCCTGTTTGAAGCCCTGTTTATCCTGACCGCGCTGGATGCGGGTACCCGTTCCGGCCGCTTTATGTTGCAGGATCTGCTGGGTAACTTTGTGCCATTCCTGAAAAAAACCGATTCACTGCTGGCCGGCATTGTGGGCACCGCAGGCTGTGTCGGGCTGTGGGGCTACCTGCTGTATCAGGGCGTGGTCGACCCGCTGGGCGGCGTGAAAAGTCTGTGGCCGCTGTTCGGTATCTCCAACCAGATGCTGGCCGCCGTAGCGCTGGTGCTGGCGAGCGTGGTGCTGATTAAGATGAAGCGCACGCAGTACATCTGGGTAACGATGATACCGGCTATCTGGCTGCTGATTTGTACCACCTGGGCGCTGGCGCTCAAACTGTTCAGCACCAATCCGCAGATGGAAGGCTTCTTCTATATGGCCAGCGAGTACAAAACCAAAATGGCCACGGGTAGCGCTGAGCTGACGGCTCAGCAGTTGAGCAATATGAATCATATTGTGATCAACAACTACACAAATGCGGGTCTGAGCATTCTGTTCCTCATCGTGGTGTACAGTATTATCTTCTACGGCATTAAAGCCTGGCTGAACGCACGCCGGTCTGATACGCCAACGGATACTGAAACACCATATGTCGCTGTGCCGAAAGAAGGGGTGAAAATCTCTTCAGGCCACTAAGTGATGTGTCGGGCGAGGCGTGCCTCGCCCTGAATATAGGGGGATGATGGATGTTTGATAATCTCGGCGCGGCGAAAAAATACCTCGGTCAGGCAGCGCGTATGCTGGTCGGCATTCCTGATTACGATACCTACGTTGAACACATGCAGACCAATCACCCGGATAAACCGGTGATGACCTATAAAGAGTTCTTCCGAGAGCGCCAGCAGGCGCGCTATGGCGGAGATGGAAAAGGCGGCATGCGCTGCTGCTGATGCAAGACGACTATCAAGGTAGATAACCTATGAACCCCATTGCTGTCACGGTACTGACCGGTTTTCTCGGCGCGGGAAAAACCACGCTGTTACGTCATATTCTGCATGAACAGCAGGACTACAAGATTGCGGTGATTGAGAATGAGTTTGGTGCCGTCGCCGTCGATAATCAGCTACTCGGCGATCGCGCCACGCAAATCACCACCCTCACTAACGGCTGCATCTGCTGTACCCGTTCAGGCGAGCTGGAAACCGCGCTGCTGGACCTGCTCGACAGCCGCGATAACGGCGATATCACGTTCGATCGCGTCATCATTGAATGCACCGGCATGGCCGATCCTGGCCCGATTATTCAGACCTTCTTCTCCCATGAGATCCTGTGTGAACGCTATCTGCTGGACGGCGTTATCGCCCTGGTCGATGCCGTACATGCCGGGCAGCAGATGGATCAGTTTACGCTGGCGCAGTCGCAGATAGGCTACGCCGACCGCATTCTGCTGACCAAAACGGATATCAGTGGCACGCCACCGGAACTGATGGAGCGTTTGCAGCGCATCAATGCGCGCGCACCGATCTACCCGGTGATCCACGGCGATATCGACCTGGCGCTGTTGTTTGATACCCGGGGATTTATGCTGGAAGAGGCGATTGTCACGCCGAAACCGCGTTTTCAGTTTATCCCGCAGCAACAGAATGCCATCTCCTCCGTGGTGCTGGAGCTGGACTACCCGCTGGCACTGGAGGCGGTTTCGAAAGTGATGGAGGGGCTGCTGGCCGGTTTTGCCGACAGGCTGCTGCGCTACAAAGGGATGCTGTGGATTGCCGATCAGCCGTGTCGCCTGCTGTTCCAGGGTGTGCAGCGTCTGTACAGTGCTGACTGGGATCGCGAGTGGCAGGCTGATGAACAGCCTGCCAGCACGTTGGTCTTTATCGGCATTGAGCTACCGGAAGAGGAAATCCGTGCAGCCTTTGCCGGGTTAAAAACCTAGCTTACAAGCCCACAACCTCCTTCAGGCTTTTCAGATAGCGGCGGCTCACCGGCACAGTGTGGCCGCTGCTCAGTAACAGCTCTCCCTGGCCATTATCCTCAAGACGGATCTCCTTCAGATGGATCATATTTACCAGAAACTGGCGATGGCAGCGCAGCAGCGGTGTGCGGTTTTCCAGCGTACGTAACTTCAGCTCGGTAAAACCTTCCTTCCCCTCCAGGCTGGTGACGTAGACCCCGCTCAGGCGGCTACTGACAAACACCACATCTTCCATCTGCAACAAATAGATACGGCTCTGCCCGCTACAGGGAATAAACTTCAGATCCTGCTGATTATCCGGCAGCACAGAGACATCCTGCCCATGACGATCCTGACGCAGGCGCGTCAGCGTTTTCTCCAGTCGCGGAGCCTCCACCGGTTTCAACAGGTAGTCAAAAACATGCTCTTCAAACGCCTGCACCGCAAACTCGTCAAAGGCGGTGAGGAAGACAATCCAGGGACGGTCCTCCGGGTCAAGCATGTTGACCATTTCCAGGCCGCTGATGCGCGGCATCTGGATATCGAGGAACAGAACGTCAGGGCGCAGTTTATGCACCATGCCGATCGCCTCAACAGCATTTCCACACTCGCCGACAATCTCAATATCCGGCTCTTTTTGTAACATGACGCGCAGGTTCTCGCGCGCCAGTGGTTCATCATCGACAATCAATACGCTGATCATAGGGGTTCCTCCAGCGGTAACCGCAGTGTAATGCGGGTGAGACAATCCGGTTCACAGGTGACGGTGATTCCGTAAGCGTCGCCATATCGCACGCGCAAACGTTTATCCACCAGGCTCATTCCCAGCCCACCACCGCTCTCTTTGGGCTGATAAAGCCCAGCGTTATCTTCAATATCCAGCACCAGATGCTGCCCGTCACGGCTGGCCTTAAGGGTAATTTCACCCATGCCGAGCAGCTGTGAGGTGCCGTGTTTTATTGCATTTTCCACAATCGGTTGCAGGGTAAACGCAGGAAGCTGGTAGTAAGCCAGCTCCTCCGGCACCCACAACCGGATGCTCAGTCGCGACTGAAAACGCGCCTGCTCAATTTGCAGGTAGGCGTTAACATGCTCGATTTCATTCGCCAGGGTGACAATCTCCGACGGACGCTTCAGGTTTTTCCTGAAAAACGTGGAGAGATATTGCACCAGTTGCCCGGCTTTTTCACTGTCATGGCGGATCACCGCCATCAGCGTATTCAGTGCATTAAACAGAAAATGGGGATTCACCTGGGCGTGCAGCAGTTTGATCTCGGACTGGGCCAGCAACGCTTTCTGACGCTCATAGTGCCCGGCGAGGATTTGCGCAGACAGCAGCTGCGCGATACCTTCGCCCAGCGTGCGGTTGATGGAGCTGAACAGGCGGTTGCGCGGTTCATAGAGTTTTATTGTGCCGATCACACTCTGATTTTCCCCTCTGAGCGGGATCACCAGCGTCGAACCCAGCTTGCAGTTGGGGTGCAACGAACAGCGGTAAGGCACTTCGTTACCGTCGGCATAGACCACTTCTCCGCTGTCGATGGCACGCCAGGTATAGGAAGAGGAGATCGGCTTACCCGGCAGATGGTGATCGTCCCCGGTGCCGGTAAAGGCCAGCAGGCGTTCACGGTCAGTGATCGCCACCGCGCCGATATCCAGCTCTTTATAGAGCACCTGCGCCACCTTCATGCTGTTCTCTTCGTTAAATCCCTGGCGCAATATCCCCTCGGTCGAGGCGGCGACCTTCAGCGCCGTGGTAGAAAACGCCGTGGTGTACTTCTCAAACATCGCCCGTTTATCCAGCAGGATGCGCATAAACATCGCCGCCCCCACGGTATTGGTCACCATCATCGGTGCCGCAATGCTTTGCACCAGGTGCAGGGCATCCTGGAAGGGTCGGGCAATCAGCAGGATAATCGCCATCTGCACCAGCTCAGCGACAAACGTGATGGCCCCTGCCGTCAGCGGGCTGAAGACTTTGTTACTGCGTCCGCGTTTGATCAAATAGCTGTGCATCAGGCCGCCCAGCAGCCCCTCGGCAATCGTGGAGATCATGCAACTGAGCGCCGTCATACCGCCCAGCGAGTAACGGTGCAATCCCCCCGTCAGGCCCACCAGACCGCCGACTACCGGGCCACCCAGCAGGCCGCCCATCACCGCACCAATGGCGCGCGTGTTAGCAATTGAGTCTTCAATATGCAGACCGAAATAGGTGCCCAAAATGCAGAAAATCGAGAAGGTGATGTAGCACAGCAGCTTATGGGGCAGACGCACCGTAACCTGCATGAGGGGGATGAACAGACGGGTTTTACTCATCAGCCAGGCGATGACCAAAAATACACACATCTGCTGTAACAACAATAAAATCAACGTAAATTCGTACATGCCCTGTAATCCACATTCTCCTGAGGGAGCAACATACACTGGACAGCGCGATCTTTCCCTCCATCATTCATTGAAATGCGAGCTGGTACTGAATTTTTTTTAAAAATACCGCAGATAGTGGCACAGGAGGATCGCCGTGCCACTGTCTGTGGGTTTACAACACCGCCGTACTGAGCGGCTGGATCACCGGATTTCCTGCGCGATCGCGCAGGATCTCAACCTCAACGCCATACGTGGCGGCAATCAGTTCGGCGGTTACCACATCGCGCGGGTTCCCGGCAGCCTGGATTTTCCCCTGCGCCACCACCAGCAGGTTGTCTGCATACTGGCAGGCCAGGTTAAGATCGTGCAGCACAATTACCGTCACCCAGCCCCGCGCCCGGGTTTCACGCCGGACCAGGTCGAGCAGGGCCAGCTGATGCTTAAGATCCAGTGCGCTGACCGGCTCATCCAGCAGCATCGCCAGAGGCTCACGCATCATCACCTGGGCAAACAGCACCATCTGGCGCTGCCCCCCGCTTAGCGAGGCGATATCGCGCCCGGCAAGATGGGCGATCCCGGCCTGCGCCAGCCGCTGCATGGCCGCTTCCAGCGTTTCATCATCAATATGCAGCGAGAGTTTGCCCAGCCGCCCAAGGACCACCACTTCCAGCACCGTCAGGCCAATATCAGCACTGCTGTCCTGCGGCAGATAGGCGAAGATCTCACGCCAGGCATGCAGCACCCGGCCAGGCTGTTTTCCCGCCGCCAGCTGATATCCACCACAGCGGATCTGCCCGGATGCCAGCGCCAGCTCGCCAAAGATAGCACTCAGCAACGTCGTTTTTCCGGTGCCGTTCGGGCCGATAATCACATGGATTTTACCGGCTTCCAGTCCGGCACTGACCGCATCAATAATCGGTCGGCCCTGACGATGAACAGAGACATTATCAAGCTGGATCACAGGGCGCTCCTCCGGGGAGAAAAAATCAGCCATAGCAGGAAAGGCACACCGACAATGGCGGTGACAATCCCGACCGGGAACAGCGCGCCGGGCACGATGGATTTAGACAGCACCGACGCCGCTGACAGCATCAGTGCGCCACTGAGCACCGACATCGGCAGCGAAAATCGCTGATCTTCCCCCACCAGCATGCGTGCAATATGCGGCGCCACCAGCCCGATAAAGCCGATAACACCAACAAAACTGGTGGCGGTGGCGGTCATGACGGCCACAATCACCAGCACTTTCATCCGCAGGTAGCGCACGTTAACGCCGAGACTGAGTGCGCGCATTTCCCCCATGCGCAGCGCAGCCAGCTTCCACGAGTCGGCCATCAGCAGCAGGCAGCACACCAGCGTCACGACCGCCGTCAGGATCAGCGTCGGCCAGGTCGCTTTGGTCAGGCTGCCAAACAGCCAGAATAAAATTTGCTGCGACAGCTCCGGGGAAGAGAGGAACTGGATCAGCGACAGCATCGACTGGAACAGAAACAGCAGCGCGATGCCGCCAAGAATAATGGTTTCGGTACGCACCCGGCGCATTGAGGCCAGCATAAACAGGAACAGCGCCGCCAGCATGGAGAAGATAAACGCACCAATCGGCACGGCAATCATCGGATTCAGTCCAAAGCCGCCAAAGGCCAGGCTTAACGCCGCGCCAAAACCGGCCGCCGCCGCCATTCCCAGGGTATAAGGGCTGGCCATCGGGTTATTCAGCAGGGTTTGCATCTGTGCCCCGCCCGCCCCCAGCGCAGCCCCCACCACCAGCGCCATCAGCGCCATCGGCAGGCGAAACTCACGCACAATCGCATCCGTCATGGCCGCACGCTCACCGATACCGGTCAGAGAACGAATCACTTCAGAAGGCGCCAGCATTGACGGGCCGGTCGCAATATCCAGCACCAGGCAGAGCGCGGTCAGCAGCAGGAAGAGGAATACGTAACGCCAGCGTTTGCCTTCGCGCGCGCGATGCGCAGCAATGGCTGCACGGTTGTCGGTGGGAGTGTTCATTCAGCGGTCCTGTATAACAACAAGGGGCGGCCCAAACAGCGGCCGCCCCTGGCAGATTTCGTCAACTTACTCTTTGACACTCACCACAAATGTCCCTTCCGGGGTGACCGGCAGGTATTTTTTGTAGAAATTCAGATAGTTCGCCAGCGGGTCGATATCCTTAAACAGCTCAGGATAGAGCTGCTTCGCCATATACTGCACCATGGCGAAGTCAGACAACGTGCGCGATGCGCCCTGATAAACGCCAAAGACTTTGCCATTTTTCACTGCCGGTAACTCGTTCCAGCCGCGACGCTGTTCAAAGCCTTTCAGCTTAGTGCGAGCGTCAGCAAGATTAACGCCCTGGCCCATCGGCAACGCGTTGGGATTTTTGTTGTTCTCACGGCCGGAGATAAAGATCGCGTCCGGTTTAGAGGCCAGTACCTGCTCCGGGTTCAGCGGTCCCCACCACTCGACGAACGGCGTGGCGATGTTATTGCCGCCCGCGGCGGTGGCCATTGAGCCCCACATATTTTTGCCGTAGGTAAAGGAGTACTCTTCCGGCCCTTTGTTGCCGAACTCAACATACACTTTCGGCTGAGGTTTACCCGCCGTGGCAATGCGATCCGCCACCTGCTTCAATGCACCGGCGTAGAGTGCCGCCATTTCACTGGCGCGCGCATCCTGCCCGGTCAGCGTGCCCAGCACGCGGGTTGAGGCAACGTGCCGCTCAACGGTCTGCGCGTTGTAGTCGATAACCACAATCGGGATGCCCTGTTTTTCGATGCGCTGTACATCCTGGCCCAGGGCCTGGAACTGCCAGTCTGCGAGGATCACCAGATCCGGGTTCAGACTCAGCACTTTTTCCACCGAGAAGCTCTGCGCTTCCACTTCACCCACATCCGGGATGTTTTTCAGCGAGGGACGATGCGCGACGTGCATATTCCAGTTCGCTGGCACCCAGCCTTCCCAGGCTTCGCGGGAAATCCCGACCACGGAGTCATACGCTTTTTCGCCGCCAACGGACATGTAGTCTTCGAAGTAAAAGCCCAGCACCACGCGTTTCGCGGGCAGGTCGACTTTCACTTCCCGGCCAATAACATCGGTCAGAGTCTGGACTTTAGCCGATGCGGAGGTAGTGACCGCCAGCACGGCAAACGATAACGCACAAACCAGCGCGCGCGGGTTAAACACAGAGGTATTCATGGATGCAGGTTCCTGGTAAGAAACTAAAGGCAAATAAAAATGATTATCAGTTAGATTTGACACTGTTTTTTACACAATTAAACGATTTCCTGCAACTGATTTAACCGCTACATTATTTCCCTCCGTGCCGGGTTACCTCAAAAAGACCTCAATGATGAAATTCTCCATTAAACAGATCGCCGCTCAGGCGGGCGTCAGTAAAGCAACGGTGGACCGCGCCCTGCACAAGCGCGGTGCCGTTCATGCCCAAACCGAGCGGCGGATCTCGCAGGCAATCCGCGATCTGGAGCAGCAGCAGCGCATGAATCTGGCCAGCGGCAGAACCCTGACCGTTGATGTCATCATGCATACTCCCGCTCGCTTCAGCCAGCTGGTCACCGATGCGCTGCTGGCCGAGCTGAGCAGCTTCGCGCCCTTTCGTCTCACTCTGCGACTGCATCTTTTCGAGGAGATCAGCGCACAGAAGATCCGCCAGCTGATGTTACGCTGCGCCAGCGACAGCTACGGCATCATCCTGAAAGCGGAAAGCAACCGGGATCTGACCGGGGTGATTGAGGATCTGCTTAAACAGCGCGTGCCGGTCGTCACGCTGGTGACCGATCTGCCGGACAGCCAGCGCATTCGCTACGTGGGCATGGACAATTCGTCTGCGGGCAAAACGGCTGCCTGGCTGATGTCTCGCCTGCTGGCGCAGCATCAGCCCGACGTGGCGGTGGTCACGGGAAGCGCGCATTTTCTTGGCGAGGAGGAGCGCGCAGCCGGGTTCTGTGCCGCGATGTCAACGATGGCGCCGGGGTTGAAAATACGCCGCATCAGCGAAGGCTATGGCATCGATTCTCCAACCTACAGCGCCTTGTCCCGGCAGCTGGAACAGCATTCATCACTGGGGGCGGTCTACTGCGCAGGCGGAGGCAACACAGCCATCCTGCGAGCCTTTACTGACGCCGGGCGCACGATTGAGGTGTTTATCGGCCATGATCTGGACAGCGAAAACCGTCAGCTACTCAGTGACGGCAAGCTGGATGCGATTATCCATCATGAATTGCAGCAGGATGCGCGGCGCATTTTTCACAGTATTCTGGCGTTTCACGGTTTTATTTCTCCGCCCGCAGAGCAGGCGCAATTTTCCAAAGTCAGCGTTATCACGCCTTACAACATGTAATTTAGTGAAATCGACTGCTAATAAAGGAAAAAACCAGCGTAAAGAATTGAAAATTAACCAGCACAACCCTCAATGTTCGGGTAAAAGAGGAGCGACGTTAATCACTGAGGACAATTTTCTTTCCGCAACCGATGAGAAGCAACAGCGCGGATAAGTTGTAAATATTATGGATAATATGTGCAAGGCCTGGCAGAACCGCTCTTCCCTTTTTTCTTCCGCTTATACGCTTTCCGGTGAACAACACTGGCGTAACGCGCTTTAGTCCCCTTTCCTAAAACACATCCCCTGCTGTTTCAGGCAGCCTGACTTCTTTTCGGGCTGGCGCGTAGACGTATTCTATGGAAGAAAAATCATGTTTTACTGGATGTTACTGGCACTGGCGATCGCACTCGAGATCACCGGGACGCTGTTTATGAAGTGGTCGAGCATTAGCGATAATCAGCTGGGATATTTTCTTATGCTGATCATGATTGCCCTCTCTTATATTGCCCTTTCCGTTTCGATTAAAAAAATTGCGCTGGGCGTTGCCTATGCCATGTGGGAAGGGGTCGGTATTTTATTTATTACGCTGTTCAGCGTGCTGTTATTTGATGAGTCGATCTCACCCGCCAAAATGTTCGGTCTGGCAACGCTGGTGGCAGGCATTGCCCTGATTAAATCAGGCACCACCAGCCGGAGGCAACATGCAGCCGTTTGAATGGGTACACGCCGTCTGGTTGTGCGCAGCAACCCTGTTGGAAATCGCCGCCAACGTTTTTCTTAAACTGTCGGAGGGTTTTAAGCGTAAAGCCTGGGGCGTGCTGTCACTGCTGTCCGTACTGGCTGCCTTTAGTGCGCTGTCGCAGGCGGTAAAAGGTATTGAGCTGTCCGTTGCTTACGCGTTATGGGGCGGGTTTGGGCTGGTCGCGACCATTGCCGCAGGCTGGATACTGTTCGGCCAGCGCCTCAACTACAAAGGCTGGATTGGCGTGGCGCTGCTGCTGACAGGCATGGTGCTGATTAAACTCGCCTGATCCCTATCTGTAGTACGGCTCACAAATTCTGTTCATCAAAATGCAATCTGGTTGCCTTTAACCGCGACAGAATATAGAAGTGATCCCAGGCGTGTCACTGGTATCCACCAGGCAAGACCTGAAGCTCTCTCTCACCGGGGGGCTTCAGGTCTTTTTTTTTGCGCAAAAGAGGGTCGTCAGATGAACCACATGGAAACGGCAAAGCAGATTATTACCCTGGTGGGTGGCATCAATAATATTGACCACATAGAGCACTGCTCAACCCGCCTGCGGCTGACGCTCAATGACAACGGGCTGGTACAGCAAAGTGCGCTGGAAAAAGTACCCGGCATTCTCGGCGTGCGCGTCAACGTGCAGTGTCAGGTGATTATTGGCAAAGAGGTGATCGGCATTTATGACGCGGTGCGCGAGATGGCAGCCGGACGTGAGCCGGGCGTGAAAGCAGCTTCTGCACGCGTCAGCCCCGGAGCCTGGTTTGTCGACTTCGTGATCAGCATTTTCCAGCCACTGATCCCAGCGATTGCTGGCGGCGGGGTGCTAAAATCCCTGCTGCTGCTGCTGGATCTGTTCGGCTGGCTCAGCCGCAGCAGTTCCACCTGGAAAGTGCTGGATAACATCGGTTCCGCCCCGCTCTACTTTCTGCCCATCCTGGTGGCAATCACCACCGCCACCAAGCTGAAGGTGAATATTCTGGTGGCCGTTTCGGCGGTGTCGGTGATGGTACTGCCCGCGATGGCCAAACAGCTGGCAGAGGGCGCGCAGTTTCTCTCCCTCGATCTGAAGAATGTCACCTATGCCTCGCAGGTGTTTCCCGCCATCCTGTGCGTACTGCTCTATGCGCAAACCGAGAAGCTGTTTAACCGCTACTCTCCCTCTGCCGTGCGGGTGTTTCTTTCACCGATGCTGTCGCTGATGGTGACGGTGCCGGTCACGCTGCTGTTCCTCGGCCCGCTGGGCTATGAGCTGGGTGCGGGCATGGCGACAGCGATCCTCTGGCTGTTCAGCAAGCTGGGGTTTGTTGCCACCGCGCTGCTGGCGGGCGTGCTGCCATTTATGGTGGCGTCCGGGATGCACAAACCGATGATCCCTTACGTCGTGGCCTCAATGTCGCAGTTTGGTCGGGAGATGCTCTATCTGCCCGCGTCACTGGCCCACAACATTGCTGAAGCGGCGACCTGCTTCGCGATCTCCCTTAAAAGCCACGACAAAGTGAAGAAATCCACCGCGCTGTCGGCGGCGTTTTCCGCCCTGTGCGGCATTACCGAACCGGCGCTGTATGGCATCACCCTGCTGAACAAAAAGGCGCTGTATGCGGTGATTTTCGGCAGCGTGATCGGCGGCGGATTTATGGGCTGGATGGCGGTGGAAGCCTTCGCACTGGTGGGACCGGGGCTGGCAAGTATCTCGATGTTTGTGGCCGCCGATAACCCGTCGAATATTCTCTATGCCCTGCTGGGTGCGGCACTGGCGTTTGTGCTCACCTTTGCCGCCACGCTGCTGTTCTGGCATGAAGAGCCGCAGCAGGCGGCCAGCCCCCTTACCCCGGCCGTCAGTGACTTCGCGCTCAACAGCCCGGCAGAGGGCACGGTGATCCCCTTAGCCCAGGTGAATGATGAGGTGTTCTCCTCCGGCATGATGGGCGATGGCATTGCTGTGATCCCCACGCGCGGCGCGCTGTTTGCTCCTGCTGATGGCACCATCAGCAGCGTGTTTGAAAGTGGTCATGCGCTCAGCATGTTAACCCGCGACGGTGCGGAGCTGATTTTCCATATTGGCATCGACACCATCAAAATGGACGGTCGCGGCTTCCTTCCTAAGGTTAAAGAAAATCAGTCGGTTAAGTCCGGCGATCTGTTAGTTGAGTTCGATCTTGAGGCGATTATCGCCGCCGGATTTGATCCGGTGGTGGTCATGGTGGTGACCAACAGTGAGCGTTATCAGGTGTCAGCAAACACCTCGGCCAACGCGGTCAATCATCCCTGTAACGTGATGACTTTAAAGGAGTCGGTATGAAACAGAACACCCCGGTTTTCCCCCCAAACTTTCTGTGGGGTGCGGCCATTGCCGCGAACCAGGCCGAAGGCGCATGGAACGTCGCGGGCAAAGGCCCGTCGGTTGCCGATGCCATTGCGCACAAATCCAATCTCGACCTGACGGATTACAGCGGCCATATGGCGCTGACCGATGAGAACATTCAGGATGCGCTGAACGGCACCCACGACGCACGCTATCCTAAACGGCGCGGCATTGATTTTTACCACCGTTATAAAGACGATCTCGCGCTGTTTGCGGAGATGGGCATCAAAGTACTGCGCGTGTCCATTGCCTGGTCACGCATCTTCCCGTCGGGCGAAGAGGCCGAACCGAATGAAGCGGGCCTGCAATTCTATGAAGATCTGTTCCGTGAAATGCGTAAGCACAACATCGAACCGCTGGTCACGCTGTCGCATTACGAGATGCCGCTGAAACTGAGTGAAAAATACAACGGCTGGGTCGATCGCAAGGTAGTGGATGCCTTTGTGCATTACAGCAATGCCTGCTTTGACCGCTATAAAGATCTGGTGCGCTACTGGCTGACCTTTAACGAGATCGACAGTATTCATCGCCACCCGTTCACCACCGCCGGGATCCGCGAAGAGAAATGCGCGCCCGGCCAGGCAGTACAGGACATCTATCAGGGGCTGCATCACCAGTTTGTTGCCTCAGCGCTGGTGACGCGTGACTGCCATGCGAAAATCCCCGGCAGCCAGGTGGGCTGTATGCTGACCAAACTGACCACCTACTCCCGCACCTGCCATCCGCAGGACGTAGAAGCCACGCTGAAGAAAAACCTGGAAAACTACTTCTACACCGATGTGCAGGTCAAAGGCGAATACCCGCCGCTGATCCTGCGCGACCTGGAACGGCGCGGCATTCACCTTGAAATGCAGCCTGACGACCTGGCGATCCTGCGCCAGTACACCGTCGACTTCCTGTCGTTCAGTTACTATATGTCGATCACCGAGTCCACCCAGCCGGATGCCGAACGCATTCCGGGCAATACCGTCCTCGGCGTGAAAAACCCCTACCTGCCTGCGTCCGAATGGGGCTGGCAGATTGACCCGGTCGGCCTGAAAATTTCGTTGCTGGAACTGTACGACCGCTACCAGAAACCGCTGTTTATTGTGGAGAACGGTCTGGGGGCAAAAGACGTGGTGGTCGAAGGTCAGATACACGATGACTACCGCATTGACTACTTCAGATCACACTTTGAACAAATGCAGGCGGCCATAGACGAAGGGGTTGATCTGTTGGGCTTTACCAGCTGGGGAACCATTGACATTATAAGCGCCGGAACATCGCAGATGTCCAAACGTTACGGCTTTATCTATGTTGATCAGGATGATGACGGCAACGGCAGCCTGGCGCGTCTGCGTAAAGATTCGTTTTACTGGTATCAACAGGTTATTGCCAGTAACGGCAGCGACCTGAGCTGACCGTCAAGGAACCCTTTCGATGAAAGTGAAGAAATCGCTGAATAACAGCATGCTGCTGGTGCAACAGGACCAGCGAGAGCTGATTGTGTTCGGCAAGGGGATCGGCTTCGGTGCCAAACCCGGTGCTGCGGTGGATATGAATACGATCGAACAGGTGTTTATCCCGCTGGAAGGGTTTAAAACACAGCACTTTCTCTCACTTACCGATACGGTTCCGGCCGCGTATTTTGACCTGACCCACGACATCATTGCGCTGGCGCAAAAGCAGTACGTTGAGAAGCTGAACAACGTACTGTTTTTCACCCTGGCGGAGCATCTTTTCTATGCGGTTGAGCGCTGCAAAGCGGGCAACCCGCTGGCAAATAAGCTTTCCTGGGAAGTGAAACGTTATTACCCGCGTGAATATCAGATCGGCGTGCAGGCACGCGATCTCGCCAACGACCGTTTCCGGGTGGCGCTGGATGATGACGAAGCGGTGCATATCGCCTTTCATCTGATTAATGCCTCCGGCGATGCGGACAGTGGGGATGCGCATCAACAGGTTCAGTTAGTTAACCGTATTGCCGAAATCGTCCGATATAAACTGAATAAAAATATCGATATTAACAGTGTTAATTACAATCGTTTTATTACGCACCTGCGTTATTTCGCCGAGCGGGTGATTGCACAGAAAGTTGCGACACAACACAGTGATGATTTTTATCACGAGATGGTCAAGTTCCACCCACAAGCAATGTCGGTCGCCTGTACTGTGCGCGATTATATTCAGGAAAAATATCAATTCCGTTTACCCAACGATGAGTTAACCTGGATTGGCATTCATATCAGCCGGTTGGCGGATCATGAATCATAAGCCATTAATTCGATGTAAAAAGGCGATCTACCCTGTAAAATCCTGACGGATAAAATCATCACAGCAGGGACCCCACCATGACACAAAAAAAAGCAACGCTGATCGGGCTGATCGCCATCGTGCTGTGGAGCGCGATTGTCGGGCTGATTCGCGGGGTCAGTGAGGGATTAGGTGCCGTCGGCGGGGCCGCAATCATTTATACACTCAGTACGTTGCTGTTAATGCTGACGGTGGGCTCCCCGAATATCAAAAAATTCCCACGTGCTTATCTGATCGCAGGCAGCCTGCTGTTTGTTTGCTATGAACTTTGTCTGTCGCTGTCGCTGGGATATGCCAACACCAGTACCCAGGCGATTGAGGTCGGTATGGTGAACTATCTCTGGCCGAGCATGACGATTGTATTATCGGTGATAGTCACCCGGCAGAAATGCAGCCTGTTGATCATTCCCGGATTATTGATATCCGTAGCCGGAATTTGCCGGGTGCTGGCCGGGGACCATCAGCTCTCTTATACGGAGATCGCCCACAACGTTGCGTCTAATCCTCTCAGCTATGGACTGGCCTTCAGCGGGGCCATCATCTGGGCAATGTATTGTGTGGTGACGAAGAAGATCGCACAAGGCAGTAACGGCATCACACTGTTCTTTATGCTGACCGCGCTGGTGTTATGGGTGAAATACTTCTCGGCACCGCAGCCGGAAATGACCTTCAACCTGCCTGTGCTGATCAATCTGGTGCTGGCTGCGATGGCAATGGGCTTTGGCTATGCGGCCTGGAATACCGGAATATTGCACGGTAACGTCACCGTGCTGGCCACCGCCTCCTACTTTATTCCGGTGATCTCGGCCGTGCTGGCGGCCTTTCTGCTGAACTCCAGCCTGTCGGTGAATTTCTGGCAGGGAGCGGGCATGGTCAGCCTCGGGTCGCTGCTGTGCTGGTGGTCAACGCGCACCAAAGCGCTGGCAAGCGGCCCCAGCCAGACATCGTAAGCGCGCACGGGGCAGCAATGCCCCGCTTTATTTCATCATTCAGCAAGGGAGTTTGGGCACGACGTTATTCCGTTCTCTTGCTCGCTTGATACGTCCGGGCTGGCACTGCTGGGGTGGTTAATCGACCAATCCGAACGGCTGTTTGTGACTATATTTGGTGACTATGGCGCGGTGATCCCCTGCGTGCAGTGAGCAGCGAAATAACGATGGCCAGCGCAAAGAACAGCGCTGCGCATGAAGCTGAGATGGCCATCATCTGGCGCCCGTCGGAAATGCCGGAAGAGAAAAAAGAGTGCACGGCCTCAGAAAGGCCGAGCATAACTGCCGTACCTGCCGCTCCCCCCAGATAATGGGTGACATTCACCATCCCCGACGCTGCTCCTGATTCTGCTGTCGTAGCACCGCTCACACCAAACAGTGCCAGAGGCACCAAAGCCGCCCCCGAACCCGTCCCCAGCAAGAGCATCGGCACCATAAAGTCCGCAAATTGCAATGCGCGGCTATCCAGATTGTACAGCCACAGCATGCCGGAGGAGGCAACAAGCAGCCCGGCGATCAGCAGACTGCGGTGGCTAAAACAGGAGGCGAGGCGGGGCAGCGCAAAAATCACGACAATGAACTGTGCTAACGACAAAGGGAGAAAGATCAGCGCAGTATCGAAAGCACTAAAACCCAGTATATTTTGGGCATATTGTGTCAGGAAAAAGAAGGTCCCCAGCATCCCTCCAACCAGCAATAGCTTGCTGAGATAAGCGCCCGTTCGCTGCGGGCAACGAAACAGGCTTAACGGCAGCATCGGCTGGGAAACCCTGCGCTCGATGACGATGAAAACCAGCAGGAAAGCCGCCGCCGCCATCAGAGATATCACCACATGGCTTGCGGCTGACTGCGTGGTTTGTACCAAACCATACACCAGCAAAATCATGCCCGTTGTACAGGTTAATGCGCCGGGTATATCAAAGCGCCCCCTCTCTTTGTCGGAGGCAGGCAAATAGCGAGAACCCGCCACCAGTAGCAAGAAGCCCAGCGGCAAATTGATGAAGAAAACGTAACGCCACGAAAGCCAGCTGGTGAGGATCCCCCCCGCAAGAAGCCCCAACGCACTCCCCCCGCCTGATACAGCGGTATAAAACCCTATCGCCCTCTCTCTGGCCGGGCCGTGGATAAACAGGAGCATCAGCAGTGATAATGCCGTTGGCGCAACGAATGCCGCTGCGATCCCCTGACATGCCCGGCTGATAAGCATTCCCGGGAAAGAGTCTGCCAGGCCCGCAGAGCAGGAGGCAAAAATAAACACGATATTGGCGATAATAAACACGCGCTTATGCCCGAGAAGATCGCCGGTGCGCGCCCCCAGCAGGATAAACCCGCCCAGTGTCAGCATATAAATATTGGGAACCCATGACAGGGTGGCGGTCGACAACCCCAGCTCCGCCGCAATAGCCGGAAGCGCGGTATAGATGACCGTACCGTCAACCACAATCATCAGTTGAGCAAGCAGGATAGCCACCAATGCCCCCTGCCTGGCCATTCTCTTCTGAGATAAACCCACGATGTTTTTTTGGGTCATTCGTCCATTTCGCCATTAAGCGCGTTGATGTGCTCCAGCGACATGTTCATCTGTCCGTGGAGAAACCTGACCATTGTCCAGCAAGGGGCGGAGCATTCATCAAACCCACCGAACGTTGCCCGATATAACGGTAACCAGCGTAACGCCTCTTCCGCCATCTGTTCACGCCCGGGTTCCTGACCATACTGGTTATAAGGCATGCTTCGGTGCTCAATGAAAAAACGCCCGGGCAGCTTCTGTTCGCAAAGTATTCTGTATTCTCGGGTTTGCAAAATAAGGAAGTGCCAGACCTCATCAATAGCCTGTTCCACCGGAAGAAAAAGGCCGCCTAATCGCTGTGGAAAAGCCGAGATAAGGTAAAGAAATCGCAGACATTCGATGACCTGCTGTTCTGCTTCTGTCCTCCCTAATCCTGTTTGACGCAGGGTATATTCCAGCGTTTCATTATAAAGTTCATTACCAATCAGTTCTCTGAGGTTTTCGTGAGTGATGATCCCTGCGCGGCCCATCTCACTCTGACGGTTTACTGTTGTATCCATGCATATTTCCCTGATTTTCCAATGGGGATATGAGTCTGGTGCGTAATCAACACATCCAACCCTGTTGAGTTAACAATTAAGCCATGAAGTTTTTCAGTTAACATTGATGAAATCGGGTTTTGGCCAAATGTGGTATAAGACAACAACAGCGAGTCATCTTCATTCACCTTTAACTGGTAAATAAAAATATCACCAGAAACAGCAGCGATTAAATCATCAAAATCCGCCTGTGATAATATCCCCTTCGGCGTGAACAACATTTCTTTTTCCCGACCACAGAACCGCATGACTTTCTCGGGATTTGCCGTACCATCGGTAGTCTGAACGCAGTCCCCGGTGCGATAGCGTATTAATGGCATATAGGGATTACGCACACTGGAAACAATAAGACTATAAACAGAGCTACCCGCAACAAATGGAATCAATTCTATCGCCATTTTGTCGAGATATGGCACATAGCGACCCTGGCGGTCGTTATAGTATAAGTAACCCAATTCTGTGCTGCCGAACAGGTCAATAACCGGGCAGGCAAACCGGTTGATTAAAAACGCCCTGACATTCGATGGCGTGTACTCATAAGCATGTACAATACTTCCAGGCTCCGGGAAATCATCATCCAGATTGAACTCTGCTATTTTCAACAGTAAATGCATCAAGTGATAACTGGAACAGTCGAGGTGATATAACCCTGCGGGATGCTGCTGTTGAATGGATTTAATATCATCCAGCATGTCGACCACATCATCCCGGCTCCAGCGTGCCGGGTCCAGCACCTTATTCAGATACAGCGTGCGCGCATCCAATCTGCGGCGTTGTAACGCCGACTGTGATGTGCCTTTTTTGGCATTAACACGGGCAACATGCTCCGTCGCCAGCATGGTTGTCAGTGAGATCCTCTGACAGCCCAGTGCCCACGTAACACCGATATCCGGGTGCTGACGCCACAATTCATAGTAAGAGTGAAGCAGAAACAGAGGAGGCCGGATAATCTGCATTCTTGCATGGTGGGTTCCGGTGGAGAGCACCATTTCGGCCTTTCCCGAGGCGAGAGCATCGGCAAGCTGAGGTGTCATCCAGTTTTCAGGGAAATTCTTTGCTATTTCTGGTTTTTCCAGCACAGGAAAATAATGGTTATCAATAGCACGCCGATAAACAGGAATATCTTTGACATACGATATGACTTCTGCTGAGGGTTGATGATGATTAAGCATAGAATTATTTTCTGACATTGTATCGGGAAAAGAGGAACTCTGCCGAATGGCAGAGCGCCTTAACTTAACGGATTAGCTGATGCAGCCGGACTTTGCTTTCACCGAAATACAGCCGCGCTTAGCGGATATACACCCATTTTTCTCGCCGGATACACAACCCGCATTGCCTGTTGAGTTTAACTCAACCCATTTTTTCCAGTTGTTATCTTCAGTAATCTTTGCAATTAACTTATTCATAATAATCTCCATTTTATTAAGAACCCTTACCACCGGAAGTTGGTAGCAAGATTTTAAGAAGTAAATATCTCTTAATACAACCAAGGACGCAAACACAATAGCAGGAACATAACTGAATTCACCTCCCTCTTTTAACGATATTTTAGTTGCTGGAAATAACAGAGTGATAACGTGATATTTATTTTAATTAACCTCAATAAAACCACTATAAATAAAGATTAAAAAACGAAAAGCAGAAATAAAAAAACCATTATTGTGACAGGTGCCGTTATATCTTAAAAAACAAACTTATTATTTTTTTATTTATGCCATGCTGGCTTATTGGCAATAGAGGAGACTGATAATATGGATATTGAACCCGGTATTTGTTATAGCAATCCGACTGATGCGATCGATGGCTCAGGAGATGAATTTAATGAGACAGCGCGCTTTGAGGTTTCTGTCGATGATGCCGACACATTTCTGTGCGCGCACGAGGCTGAAAATGAGATCGATGGTGACGGATAATGCAATGAAGTGCAGGGCAGGACGCTTTCCCTACCCTGCTTCGTTAACGGTAATACATCGCAATACGCTGGCCGTTGACCTGTTCGACGGTCACGGGCAGATCGAAGATCTGCTCAATCACCGTTGGCACCATCACCTGCTCCGGCGTACCGCGAAAAACCACCTGCCCGTCCTTCATCGCCAGGATAAAGTCGGAGTAAGCCGAGGCAAAGTTAATATCGTGGATCACCAGCACAATCGATTTCTCTAACTGATCGGCGGCGCGTCTCAGCTGCTTCATCATCGCCACGCTGTGCTTCATATCCAGATTGTTCAGCGGCTCGTCCAGCAGGACATATTGCGTGTCCTGGCACAGCACCATCGCCACAAAAGCGCGCTGGCGCTGACCGCCGGATAACTCATCCAGATAGCGATGACGCAACGGCAGCAAATCCAGAAACGCCAGCGACTGCTCAATATGCTGGCGATCGTTCTCATTGAGCCGCCCTTTGCTGTAGGGATAGCGGCCAAAACTCACCAGATCCCACACCGTCAGACGGCTGGTAAAATGGTTCTCCTGGCGCAGCACTGACAGCACCTTCGCCAGCTTCTCGCTGTTGGCATCGCTGACGTCGAGCGCATCAACGTTCACCTCGCCGCTGTCTGCCTTGAGCAAACGGCTGATCACCGAGAGCAGCGTCGATTTTCCGGCACCATTTGGCCCAATGATCGAGGTTATCCCCGACGATGGCAGCGTTTCACAAATATCCTGCAACACGGGTTGATTATCATACTGTTTGCTGACGTGCTTAATTTCGATCACTTCGCGCCCTTTCTCAACAGTAAATAGATGAACAATGCCCCACCGCTAAACTCAATCACCACCGACAGCGTTCCGGCCATATTCAGCAGTCGCTCCAGAACCAATTGCCCGCCCACCAGCGTGATAATGCCAATCAGCACACAGCCGGGCAGCAGGTAAGCGTGACGCCAGCTGCCTATCAGCGGATAGGCCAGATTGACGATCAGCAGGCCAAGGAACATCATTGGCCCCACCAGCGCGGTCGACACCGCCACCAATAGCGAGATCAGCAGCAGTAAACCGGTGACATGACGCTGCCAGGCAATGCCGAGCGCGATGGCGCTATCCGGCCCCAGCGCCATCACATCCAGGCGGTGACGCAGTCGCCAGACCAGCATGGCGACCAGCCCAATCACCCCGGCGGAAATTAGCAGCACATCGCTGTCGGCACGGGTAAAGGTGGCGAAGATGCGGCTTTGCAGCACCGCGAACTCCCCCGGTTCCATCAGGCGCTGCATCAGGCCCGAGAGACTGCGGAACAGCGTGCCGCACACCAGCCCAATCAACAGCACCCGGTGCAGATCCAGCCCGGCCCCTCCCAGCAGCCAGCGATACAGCAACGTGGCAAACATCACCAGCAGCGCACTTTCAGCCATAAAGCGCCCCACGCTGCCCAGCATATTCAGCCCGCCGACATCGAGCGCGAAGATCAGCAGCGTCTGCATCAGCACAAACAGCGACTCCAGCCCCATCACCGACGGCGTCAGAATGCGGTTACGGGTCAGGGTTTGAAACAGCAGCGTACTGATGCCTGAGGCAAACCCGACCAGCACCATGGTGGCGAGGATCTGCCCGCGATGCCGCAGGATATAAGCGATATTGCCGTGCAGATCGAGGGTCATAAATACCCCCATCAGCACCAGTACCAGCGTTGCCAGCAACAGCAGGCGTTTGCCAGGCGACAAGGCATCAGTGCGCATGACGTTTCGACCTCACAATCAGCACCAGGAAGATCATCGCGCCCAGCACGCCGAGCAATGCACTGACCGGAATTTCAAACGGGTGGATGATCAGACGGCCGAGAATATCGCAGCCGATCACCAGCATCGCCCCCACCAGCGCCACCCAGGGCACGGTGCGCCGCAGGTTGTCACCCAATGCCAGGCTGACAATATTGGGCACAATCAAGCCGAGGAACGGCAGCACGCCGACCACCACCACCACCACGCCGCTGATCATGGCGATCATCGCCATCCCGATCAGCATCACGCGGCGATAGCTCAGCCCGACATTCACCGCGAAGTCACGTCCCATGCCCGCCACGGTAAAACGGTCGGCCATCAGCGCCGCCAGCAGCGTGATCGCTCCCACCGCCCACAGCAGTTCGTAGCGGCCCTGCATCACGCTGGAAAAGTCACCAGATTCCCAACCGCCCAGTGACTGGAGCAGGTCAAACTTCATCGCAAGGAAAGTGGTAACCGAACTGAAAACCGCCCCCAGCATAATGCCGGCCAGCGGCACCATCAGGGAGGATTTCATACGGATACGCTGGATCAGCAGCATAAACAACGCCGTACCGGCGAGGGCAAACAGCGTGGCAACGCCCATTTTCAGCATGATGGGGGCTGCGGGGCTGATGATCATCACCAGCAGCAATCCCAGACTGGCAGACTGCGTGGTGCCGACCACTGAAGGCTCAACAAAGCGGTTTTGCGTCAGCATCTGCATCATCAGCCCTGCCACGCTCATCGCGCTTCCCGCCAGCAGCAACGCGGCGGTGCGGGGAAAACGACTGATCAACAGGATCTCGCGCATTGAAGGGTCTGACCACAGGTTGATCAGTGTGACGCGGCTGACGCCGACAAACAGGCTACAAACAATCAGGCCCAGCAGTAATGCCAGGCCTGCAATAAAGGCGACGGATTTCATTTACGGCTGAGTTTTCGTTTTATCCAGCACCTGCTTCACCTGGGTCATCAGATTGCTGTAGCTCTGAATACCGCCAGCGATGTAAAGCGAACCGGAATCGAGATACACCACCTGCTGTTTTTTCCAGGCATTGGTTTTACGCACCAGCGGGTTATCCAGCACCTGCTGTGCGGACGCGCCCTCTTTGCGGCCAATGGCGCTGTCGCGATCCAGCACAAACAGCCAGTCAGGGTTCGCTTCCATAATGAATTCAGGGGAGACCGCATTACCGTGTTTACCGGTTTCCGGGAAAGCCGTGGCCGGTTTAAAGCCCAGCACATCGTAGATAAAACCAAAACGCGAACCCGGTGAGTGTGCGCTGATCTTGCCGCCGTTAATCATCAGCATCATCGCGCTACCGGCGGTGGCCGACTCTTTACGCAGGTCGGCAATCTGTGCGTTAAACGCCGCTATCACCTGCTGCGCTTTCTCCTCTTTACCAAAGATCGCACCCAGCTGTTCAGTGCGTTCGGTCAGGCTCTGCACGAAGTGTTTCGGGTCCAGATCCAGTGCGAGAGTCGGGGCAATTTCACTCAGCTTATCGTAGGCATCATGAGCACGGGCGCCGGCAAGAATCAGGTCGGGTTTGGCATTGCTCAGGGCTTCAAAGTTGGGTTCAAACAGCGTACCGGCATTCAGATACGCCTTACCGCTGTACTTCGCCAGATGCTGCGGATAGTGCGCGCTGGTTTGTGGCACACCCATCGGGTTAATCCCCAGGGCATCAGCAATATCCAGCGTTGCCGGGCTGAGGATCACCACGCGCTGCGGATGTTGCGGCACGGCAGTGGAACCCTGCGCATGAACGACCGTCAGTGCAGGTGCATCAGCGGCAAAGGTCGCAGGCGTACAGGCAAGCAAGACGGAAAACAGCGATAAAGCGAAGGCCTGAGGGAAGCGCATTTTCTCTCCTGAGAATCAGATAAGTAGCAAAAATGAGAACGATTCGCGTTTGATTTTGTTGCCGGATAATAACGGCTACATGGCGGGATGGATAGACAGAACGGGTTATTTACTGTGCAAAAAAAAGCCAAAATCCATAATTCGGATCAATTAAGCAGATTATGGAGAAAAGATGCTCACCTTAACCTGCTGTTAATAAAAGGATAAAATAAAAACCCTTACCTTTACTGACAAAAGCACCCAATTGTGGAGATTTTAAGGATTCGTACTAACTAGGATAGAAATGATAACAATTATCGTTATCATGCACATTCACTTACAAAATTATGCCCACAATAATTCGATATGATGGGTATTACACTTGAGATGATGCGATGACCTGGAATGGACGCTTTCGATTACACCCTCTGGCGCTTTTACTGACAGCGATGATTGCCGGAACAGCCGTCGCTGCCGACGACACCCAGACTGATGGCAAAGATGACGATGTTTTGACCGTTCATAAAACAGCGGAACAGGAGTTAAAACAACAGCCTGGCGTCTCTATCATTACGGCAGAGGATATCGCTAAGAACCCGCCGGTTAACGATTTATCCGACATCATCCGCAAAATGCCCGGGGTCAACCTGACCGGAAACAGCGCCAACGGCAGCCGGGGAAATAACCGCCAGATTGATATTCGCGGCATGGGCCCGGAAAACACCCTGATCCTGATTGACGGCGTGCCGGTCAGCTCACGTAACTCCGTGCGTTACAGCTGGAAAGGTGAGCGTGATACCCGTGGTGACAGCAACTGGGTGCCTGCTGAAATGGTCGAGCGCATTGAAGTGTTGCGTGGCCCGGCCGCTGCCCGTTACGGCTCCGGTGCCGCTGGCGGCGTGATTAACATCCATACCAAACGTCCAACCCAGGACTGGCACGGCTCACTTTCCCTGTTTACCAATCAGCCGGAAAACAGCAAAGAAGGCGACACGAAACGCACCAACTTCAGCCTGAGCGGCCCGCTGGCCGGTGATGCACTGACCATGCGCCTGTACGGTAACCTCAACAAAACCGACGCCGATGCCGCCGATATCAACCAGGCGCAAAACGGATCTTATGCCGCAGGCCGTGAAGGGGTGCGCAACAAAGATATTAATGCGTTGGTTTCCTGGAAAATGACGCCATCGCAGATCCTCGACTTCAGCTACGGCTACAGCCGCCAGGGCAATATCTACGCCGGAGATACCCAGTACAGCAACGGCAACATCAGCCCCGGTGGCCTGGTCGACTCGCTGTACGGTTCCGAGACCAACCGCCTGTACCGTCAGTCTTACGGCCTGACCCATAATGGCTTCTGGGAATGGGGCGACTCTAAGCTCGCCTTCAACTATGAAAAAACCAATAACACACGCCTGAAAGAAGGCTCTACTGGCCGTGTGGAAGGGATGATTAACAGCGACGAGTACAGTACCAGCCGCCTGGAAAACTATCATGCCAGCGCGGAGGCCAATATCCCGCTGGACCGCTGGATTGAGCAGACCGTCACCCTTGGCGCCGAGTGGAACCACGAAAAACTGGACGATAGCGCCTCGATGTCGGCCACCAACGCCAGCGGCGTTATCATCGGTGATATGTCGGGCAATCCTGCCGATCGCAGCAGCAAGAACAGCGCGACCACGGCGGCACTCTATTTCGAAGACAACATCCAGCCGTGGGAAGGCACCTTCCTGATCCCGGGCCTGCGTTTTGATCACCACAGTGAATTTGGCGGTAACTTCAGCCCGAGTTTCAACTTCTCTCAGGATCTGGGTGAAGGGTTCAAACTGAAAGCCGGTATTGCGCGGGTGTTTAAAGCCCCGAACCTGTACCAGTCAAGCGAAGGCTATCTGCTGGGCACCCGGGGTAACGGCTGCCCTTCAGGCATTAACAATGGTGTCGGTTGCTACCTGTTAGGTAACACCAATCTGGATGCAGAAGTCAGCGTCAATAAAGAGCTGGGGCTGGAGTTTGCTGCCGACGGCTATGCAGCCGGTGTCACCTGGTTCCGCAATGACTACAAAAATAAAATTGTCTCCGGCACCGAGCTGATTGGCACCGCCTCCGATGACAGGAATATCCTGCAATGGGAAAATGGCGGCAAAGCGCTGGTGGAAGGGCTGGAAGCCAGCCTGACCATTCCGGTGGTGAGTGACGTGCTCGACTGGCGCACCAATGCCACTTATATGCTGGAGTCGAAAGACAAGAAAACCGGCAACCCGCTGTCGATCATTCCTAAGTACACTATCAACTCGATGCTGGATTATCAGATTACCGATAAATTCTCCACCGAGCTGAACTGGACGCTGTACGGACGCCAGAAACCGCGTGAGTTCGTGGAAAGCCGCATGGAAATCGATTCGCCGATGTCCACGACCGAGATCGGTGCATATTCCGTTGTCGGGCTGAACCTCAATTACGCATTCACCAAAGACGTAAGCGTGAAAGGCGGCGTCAGCAACCTGTTTGATAAGAAGATTTACCGTGAAAACGACGGCGCTTCTACCTATAACGAGCCGGGCCGCGCGTATTATGCGGGTGTAACGATGGGCTTCTGATAGCAGAATCAACAACACGGCGTAACACAATTCCCGTAAGGGCTGACCTTCTGTTCCGGTCAGCCCGTTGAACCCATCACCGCCCTTCCTGAAACGTCCCACTCTTTCCCGCATTTTTTGACTTCGGACAACGCTTCCGTCACTAGTCGTATGCCAAAAGATGAGAATGAGTATTATCTGATGATAACCTCACACGGGAATAACAATGATGATAGCCAATACGCTTACCCGCTTTAACCAGATGTTTTCTCATCCTGATTTTGCCAAATTATTGCTGCGCCTGACGGTGGGCGGCCTGATGCTATTCCACGGCTGGCATAAGCTGCATTCCGGCATTGGTGGCATTCAGGGCATGCTGGCCGCACACGGCCTTCCATCCTTTATCGGTTACGGCGTGCTGCTGGGAGAAGTGGTGGCACCGCTGCTGCTGATCTTCGGCATTCTCTGCCGCCTGTCGGCCCTGACCCTGATTGGCACCATGGTGGTGGCCTGGCTGCTGGCCGGTATTGGCGACACCTTCAGCCTCAGCCCGGTCGGTGCCTGGGCGATTGAGAGCATGGTATTCTTTGCGTTCGCCTCACTGGTGATCCTGTTCCAGGGCGGCGGCAAATATTCGGTCGTCGGCAACAGCGCCTGGCGTTAACCCGGCATCAGCCTGTTCAGACGCACCCGCCCCGGGTGCGTTTTTTTATCTCCTCAGCCTGGCCTCTCCTCCCTGCTTAATATGGTCCTACCAATCGTAAAAAAAGAACCATCCCGGCCACAAAAAAGCAAAAATCAAGCAACAATCATTGTATTCAACTAACAAAATATTAACTATCAGCAGCTGTTAACCCCAGACAGCTGAATTGGTAGGACCATAATCAGCAGGGGGAGAAAAAACTCTGGAGAACCCTGCATGCAACCCTGGCAACAAGTCTACGATCCGCTCAACAATATCTGGCTATCCAGCCTGATCGCCGCCATCCCGATCGTGTTTTTCTTCTTTGCGCTGATTAAGCTCAAGCTGAAAGGCTACCTGGCCGCCACCATCACCGTGGTGCTGGCGCTGATGGTGGCGCTGTTTCTTTACCGCATGCCGGTGGATCGCGCGCTGGCTTCGGTGGTGTATGGCTTCTTCTATGGCCTATGGCCGATAGCCTGGATTATTATCGCCGCCGTTTTTGTGTATAAAATTTCGGTGAAAACCGGGCAGTTCGATATTATTCGCGCCTCAATTTTGTCGATCACCCCCGATCAGCGTTTGCAGATGCTGATTGTCGGCTTCTCGTTTGGTGCTTTTCTTGAAGGGGCCGCCGGGTTCGGTGCGCCGGTGGCGATCACCGCCGCGCTGCTGGTCGGCCTTGGCTTTAATCCGCTGTATGCGGCGGGCCTGTGCCTGATCGTCAATACTGCACCGGTGGCCTTCGGCGCAATGGGGATACCGATTATCGTTGCCGGGCAGGTCACGGGACTGGACAGCTTCGAGATCGGCCAGATGGTTGGCCGCCAGCTGCCATTTCTGACCATGATCGTGCTGTTCTGGATCATGGCGATCATGGATGGCTGGCGCGGGATCAAAGAGACCTGGCCTGCGGTGATCGTCGCCGGGGGATCGTTCGCCCTCGCGCAGTATCTCAGCTCGAACTTCCTCGGCCCTGAACTGCCGGACATCATCTCTTCGCTGGTCTCACTGGTGTGCCTGACGCTGTTCCTGCGCGTGTGGAAGCCGGTACGCATCTTTCGCTTTAAGCCTGCGGATAACAGCGTTGAACAGCCGCTGGTGGTGGAAAAATACCGCACCGGGCAGATTGTCCGCGCCTGGATGCCGTTCCTGTTCCTGACGGCCACCGTCACGCTGTGGAGCATTCCCCCGTTTAAGGCGCTGTTTGCCCCTGGCGGCGCGCTCTACAACCTGGTAGTGAATATCCCTATCCCGTTCCTCGACAAGCTGGTGGCGAAGATGCCGCCTGTCGTCAATGCCATCACGCCTTACGCAGCGGTGTTTAAATTCGACTGGCTG
Source organism: Erwinia sp. AnSW2-5 (assembly GCF_045107195.1). Taxonomy (NCBI): domain Bacteria; kingdom Pseudomonadati; phylum Pseudomonadota; class Gammaproteobacteria; order Enterobacterales; family Erwiniaceae; genus Erwinia; species Erwinia sp. AnSW2-5. The sequence goes on along the minus strand of NZ_JBJGXA010000014.1, from coordinate 56,105 downwards.
TCGGCCACCGGCACCGCGATTATCGTGGCGGCGCTGATCTCCATCGTCTATCTGAAGATGAAACCTGCCGATGCCCTCTCGACATTCCGCAGCACGCTGAAAGAGCTGGCATTGCCGATCTACTCCATCGGTATGGTGCTGGCCTTTGCCTTTATCTCTAACTACTCCGGGCTGTCGGCCACGCTGGCACTGGCGCTGGCTCATACCGGCCCTGCGTTTACGTTCTTCTCGCCGTTCCTTGGCTGGCTGGGCGTGTTCCTGACCGGGTCGGATACCTCGTCTAACGCACTGTTTGCCGCCTTGCAGGCCACCACGGCGCAGCAGATTGGGGTGTCCGATCTGTTACTGGTGGCGGCGAATACCACAGGCGGCGTGACCGGTAAGATGATCTCTCCGCAGTCGATTGCCATTGCCTGTGCGGCGGTGGGGCTGGTCGGGAAAGAGTCGGATCTGTTCCGCTTTACCGTGAAACACAGCCTGATCTTCACCTGCATGGTTGGCGTGATCACCACGCTGCAGGCCTACGTGCTGACCTGGATGATCCCATGACGTCCTCCGGCCCGCTTATCGAACGCATCCGCGCGCTGATTGCCGCACGTCAGCTGCTGGCAGGCACCCGTCTGCCCGCCGAACGTAAGCTGGCTGAGGAACTGGCGGTGTCACGCTCATCACTGCGTGAAGCGCTGAAAAAACTGGTCGGCGAAGGAGTACTGTTCAGCCGCCACGGCGGCGGCTACTACCTGAGTGAAGCGCCGCCGCCGTGGTCGGAACAACGCATCGTCCAGCCGTTGAAAGCGCTGGTGGCCGATGACCCGGATTACCGCAACGATATTCTTGAAGCACGTCATGCTATCGAAGCCAGTACCGCCTGGTATGCAGCGCTGCGGGCGACCGATGCTGATAAAGAGAAGCTGCAAAGCTGTTTTGATGCCATCCAGCAGCAGGAGAGCCTGTCGCCAGTGATGGCCACCCAGGCCGACGTGCGCTTTCACCTGGCGATTGCTGAAGCCTCGCACAACGTGGTGCTGTTGCAGACCATGCGCGGCTTCTTCGATCTGCTGCAATCCTCCGTGGCGCACAGCCGCCAGCGCATGTACACCGCACCGACGATTTTTTCCCGGCTAACGGAGCAGCATGAAGAGCTGCTGCTGGCGATCCTCGCGGGCGACCCGGAACGGGCCAGCCAGGCGGCGAAAAATCACCTGGGTTTTGTGCAAACCACCCTCAAAACCCTGCATGAAAATGAAGCCCGGCAGCAGCGCAGCACCCGCCTGCCGGATGACGATACCGATCTCACAAGGGAAGACAATCGATGATTATTTCAGCCGGAACCGACTACCGCGCCGCAGCCAAACGCATCCTGCCCCCGTTCCTGTTTCACTATATTGACGGTGGGGCTTATGCAGAACACACGCTCCGACGTAACGTCGACGACCTGGCGCAGATCGCGCTAAAACAGCGCGTGCTGAACGATATGTCCACCCTCAGCCTGCAAACCACGCTGTTTAACGAAACGCTGTCGATGCCGGTGGCGCTGGCCCCGGTCGGGCTGTGCGGTATGTACGCCCGCCGTGGTGAAGTGCAGGCCGCGAAAGCCGCCGCCGCGAAGGGCATTCCGTTTACCCTTTCCACCGTGTCGGTGTGCCCGATTGAAGAGGTCGCCCCGGCGATCTCCCGCCCGATGTGGTTCCAGCTCTACGTGCTGAAAGATCGCGGTTTTATGCGCAACGCGCTGGAGCGAGCCAAAGCCGCAGGCTGTTCCACGCTGGTGTTTACCGTTGATATGCCCACGCCTGGCGCACGCTACCGTGATGCACATTCAGGGATGAGCGGCCCGAACGCCGCCCTGCGCCGCTATTTGCAGTCCGTTACCCATCCGCAGTGGGCCTGGGACGTCGGGCTGCACGGCAAGCCGCATGACCTGGGGAATATCTCCGCCTATCTCGGTAAACCGACCGGACTGGAAGATTATATTGGCTGGCTGGCGAATAACTTCGATCCCTCGATTTCCTGGCGCGACCTGGAGTGGATCCGCGAGTTCTGGGATGGCCCGATGATCATCAAAGGCATCCTCGATCCTGACGATGCACGCGATGCGGTGCGCTTCGGTGCCGACGGCATTGTGGTGTCCAACCACGGCGGCCGTCAGCTGGACGGCGTGCTGTCAACGGCGCGGGCGCTGCCCGCCATTGCCGATGCGGTGAAAGGCGATATCGCCATTCTGGCCGACAGCGGCATCCGCAACGGGCTGGACGTGGTGCGGATGATTGCACTGGGCGCGGATACCGTGCTGCTGGGCCGCGCGTATCTTTATGCGCTGGCAACCGCAGGCCAGGCCGGGGTAGAGAATCTGCTGACCTTGATCGAGAAAGAGATGCGCGTGGCGATGACGCTGACCGGCATGAAATCGGTGGCCGATATTTCGCGTTCCGCGCTGGTGGAGAATGGCTTAGGTTAACATCCCTCTGGCGTCGTGGCGGCCCTCTGTTTCGGTCCGCCAGTGACGCGGAGCCAACCTGTAGCGCACATCATCAGCACGGGGCGATCGGAAAAGATGATCGCCCCCTACATCAGATTGAGATGCCGTGGAGGTTTTAAACCCCACAGCGAGCACTCTCCCGCCGAAACGGTTATGTGAAGTGATAAACCACCTGCACAATAACGGTTTTCTCACCCTTCAATATGTCGACATCAATGGCTTCCTCAGGGTCGGTGCTACGCCAACACACTGCGTCAACATCACACTTAACTTGCCTGTACCCCAAAGACGCCAGATAGTTTTCAACCTCACGAGTGGTATCTGTATCGTAAAATTTCATGGCATGCACATGCGTTGCAGGCCCGGTGATGTTGGTGTAATCAAACGAATAACGGGGGGAGATGCGCGGCATATTTTTGAGTATGTCAGGCGTATAAAAATCATATTCCCGTTTATCCTGCCCGGTATAGTGAGCGTTCCCGGCAAAGTCCATTTTAATCCAGGGCCAGGCGCAGGTGAGCGCAATGGCAACCACGATAATGATTCCGCTAAATATCTTAAATGACTTACGCATAGGGTCATGTTCCTCCTTCCCTGCGTAGCGTAATACGCTTAGCGCTGGCCTGGTCCTCGTTTTTTTACGAATTTTTGCCCGCTCACACCCGCACAAATTGCCACCATTGTAATGATAACCATTATCAATTATCCTCTCAGCGTTAATTTTTTGCCGGGCTGTGTAACCTTTTATGTCAATGCCAGCAGCGCCGCTTGCTGCCGATGCTTTCGCCAACCTGTATCAGAACCACCATCGCTGGCTGCGCCACTGGTTGCAGCACAAGCTGGGTTCCGCGTCTGATGCGGACGATCTGGCACAGGATACCTTTGTTCGGGTGCTGCTCGGTGGCAGCGCCCAGGATATCCGCGAGCCAAAATCCTTCCTCTGTACGATTGCCCGTCGGGTGATGGTCGACTTCTTCCGCCGCAATGCGCTGGAACGTGCCTGGCTGGCGATGCTGGAACAGCTGCCGGAAGAACAGATGCCCTCCCCCGATCTTCAGCATGAACTGCTGGAAACGCTGCAACAGATCGACGCGATGCTCGACGGCTTAGGGGCCAAAGTTCGCCAGGCATTTATGCTGTCACAGCTGGAAGGACTGACCTATCCGCAGATTGCCGAACGGCTTAATGTCTCCGTCAGTTCGGTCAAAAAATACATGGCGAAGGCCACCGAACACTGCCTGCTGTTCCGGCTGGAGCAGGAGCTGGCATGATGCATGAACAAGTGAGCGATCAGCAGAAGCAGGCGCTGAAAATGGCCGCACACTGGTTCGCCACGCTGTGCGCTGGCGAGATCACCCCGCAACAGAGCAGCAAATGGCTGCAATGGTATCAGCAACATGAAGATCATCGCTGGGCCTGGCAGCGCGTGGAATCACTGCGGGGCCAGCTGAAAAGCATGCCCGGCCACCTCGGTTATCAGACGCTGAATCAGGCACACCAAAACGCGCAGCTCACGCGCCGCCGGGTACTGAAATCCCTGCTGGTACTACTGGGCGTCGGCGGCACCAGCTGGCAGCTGTGGCAGTCTCCCACGGGCGTTGGCCTGCGATCCGACTACCACACCGGCACCGGTGAGCAGCGTCTGGTCAGGCTGGATGATGGATCGCAATTACAGCTGAACACCGCCAGCGCCGTGCAGATCGCCTTCAACACGCAGCAGCGGTTACTGCATCTCAACCAAGGTGAAATCGCCATCACCACGGCGAAAGATGCGCAACAGCGGCCGTTCCTGGTTGCCACTCGTGAAGGGATGTTGCGCGCGCTCGGCACCGAATTCAGCGTGCGCCAGTGGGAAAACCAGACACAGCTGGCCGTGCAGAAACACGCAGTGGAAGTGACGCTCAATGCCGATCCGCAGCAGATATTGCGCGTACCGGAAGGGCAAACGCTACGCTTCAGCGCACAGGCTTTCGAGCCACTGCGGGCATTAACCCCTGGCGATATCAGCTGGACGAGCGGCCTGCTCAGCGTCAGCAATCGTCGCCTCGCAGAAGTAATTGCCGAGGTGGCACGCTATCGCCACGGAATACTGAGCTGCGATGCCAGCGCTGCCGACCTGCGCGTCAGCGGCACCTTCCCGCTCCAGGATACCGATCGGTTACTGCGGGTGCTGGCGCAGACATTACCGATTAAAATTCAGACCATGAGCCGTTACTGGGTCAAGGTTAGCGCCGCGTAATTCGACAACCCTGAATAAAAATAAGAAATATTTTCATTTCGATTGTCCCTTTTGATCGCCTCGTCCGACTCCTTCAGTACACAACACAAAAATGATTTCTTTCGGAGACGGTCATGTCTGATTCCTGCGCCCGCATCAAGCGCGCTGTTAACAAAGCAACACCTCTGGCTTTCGCTATTCACTGTGCCCTTGTTCCTGTGGCGCTGCTGGCCTCGCCGCTCGTTATAGCGGCCACCACGCAGGCCGCCGCCCTGAACTACCAGATTGCGGCAACGGATCTCGACAGCGCGTTGAATCAGTTCGCAGCCCACTCCGGCATCACGCTGTCGGTGGATGCCTCCCTGACCCAGGGTAAAAAAAGCCCCGGCCTGAACGGCAGCTACTCGGTGGATAACGGTCTGCAAACCCTGCTCGACGGCAGCGGCCTGCAAACCAAAGCGCTGGGCAATAACGCCTATACCCTGACGCCTGCCGTGGCGGTCGCCGTCCCTGCCAGCACGCTTACCGTGGTCGGTGACTGGCTGGCCGACGCGCGTGAAAATGACGTGTTTGAACATGCCGGTGCGCGCGATGTGATCCGCCGCGATGAATTTATCAAAACCGGCGCCACCACCATGCGTGAAGCGCTGAACCGTATCCCTGGCGTGAACGCCCCGGAAAATAACGGCACCGGCAGCCACGATATGGCGATGAACTTTGGTATTCGTGGCCTCAACCCGCGTCTCGCCAGCCGATCCACCATTCTAATGGACGGCATCCCGGTGCCATTTGCCCCTTACGGCCAGCCGCAGCTGTCGCTGGCCCCGGTGTCGCTCGGCAATATGGATGCGGTGGATGTGGTACGTGGCGGCGGTGCCGTACGCTACGGGCCGCAGAGCGTGGGCGGTGTGGTTAACTTTGTCACCCGCGCCATCCCGAAAGAGTTTGGCATTGAAGCCGGAATGGAAGGATTGCAAAGCCCGACCTCCAGCCAGCATGATCCGAAAGGCAGCGGCAACTTTATGATGGGCGGCACCGCCGATAATGGCCTGGGTGCGGCGCTGCTCTATTCCGGCACCCGCGGCAGCGACTGGCGCGAGCACAGCTCCACCAAAATTGACGACGTGATGCTGAAAACCCGTTACGCGCCGAACGAGGTGCACACCTTTACCAGCCTGCTGCAATACTACGAAGGCCGGGCGCAGATGCCGGGCGGCCTGACGCGTGCGGCGTACAATGCAGACCGTTTCCAGTCCACCCGTCCGTATGATGAGTTCTGGGGTCGCCGCCAGCTGGCGAGCTTCGGCTATCAGTTCCAGCCAGATACGCAGCACAAATTCAATATTCTCACCTTCTACACCAACACGCTGCGCAGCGGTTACCTCGATCAGGGAAAAAACCTGACGCTGTCACCGCGTGAATACTGGGTGCGCGGTGTGGAACCGCGCTACAGCCAGAGCTTCACGCTGGGGGAAACCGCCCATGAAGTCGGCGTGGGTTACCGCTATGTGAGTGAATCCACCCACGAAGTGCGCTACTTCAGCCCGGCCAGCAGCGGCAAACTGCCGACCGGCAACAGCCCGTACGATCGTGATACCCAGTCCGGCACCGAGGCGCACGCCTGGTACATTGATGACCGTATTGATGTCGGTAACTGGACCATCACGCCGGGTATGCGCTACGAGCATATTCAGTCGTATCAGAACGACTACTACAAAGACACCGAGCAGAAGATTGGCTACAACGCGCCGTTACCTGCGCTGAACGTGCTGTATCACCTCAATGACTCCTGGAATCTGTACGCCAATACCGAAGGCTCCTTCGGCACCGTGCAGTACAGCCAGATTGGCAAAGCGGTCGACAGCGGCAGCGTTGAACCGGAAAAAGCCCGCACCTGGGAGATCGGCACACGCTTTGATAACCAGGCCTTACAGGCAGAAGTGGGTCTGTTCCTGATTAACTTCAGTAACCAGTACGAGTCGAACCAGACCGATGACAGCGTGGAATCACGCGGTAAAACCCGCCACAGCGGGCTGGAAAGCCGCCTGCGCTACGATCTCGGCGACGTCTCCCCGGCGCTGGAAAATCTCTCCGTCTCGGCCAGCTATGCGTATGTCAACGCGGTGATTCGCCAGGCGGGCGACAACTATGGTAATCAGGTGCCGTTCTCGCCGAAGCATAAAGGCACGCTGGGGATGGATTACCTCAGCGGCAACTGGACCTTTAACGTCAACAGCGAATACCAGTCCGGCCAGTACGCCGATAACGTCAACACGCAGCAGGAAAGTGCGGACGGTAGCCTCGGCCGTATTCCCGGCTTTATGCTGTGGGGCGCCCGCGCCAACTACGACTTTGGCCCACAGCTCGCTAACCTCAACCTCGCCGTGGGTGTGAAGAATATCTTCGACCACAACTACTTCACCCGCGCCGCAGAAGATAACAACAAGGGCCTGTATGCCGGGCAGCCACGCACGATCTATATGCAAGGCTCAGTGAAGTTCTGATGCTGCGTCATACCGGGCAGGGAGGCCCGGTTATCCCGTTATCACAGCGACATTCTCAGGAAATAACATGCTTACACGACTAATCCTCTCCCTGTTCAGCGCCCTGATGTTGATCACGCCCGCCGCTCAGGCGGTGACCGTTCAGGACAGCAACGGCGCGTTTACCCTCGATAACACGCCGCAGCGCGTGGTGGTGCTGGAGCTGTCCTTTGTTGATGCGCTGGCGGCCGTCGGCGTCAGCCCGGTTGGCGTGGCGGATGATAACGATCCGGCGCGCATTCTGCCGGAAGTGCGTTCACAGATTCAGCCGTGGAAATCCGTCGGTACACGCGGCCAGCCCAGCCTGGAAGTGATTGCTGCACTCAAGCCGGATCTGATTATTGCCGATGCTGCCCGTCACGGCGGCATTCTCGGCCAGTTAAAGACCATTGCGCCGACCCTGATGCTAAAATCACGTAATGAAACTTATGCTGAGAATCTGCAATCAGCGGCGATCATTGGCAAAGTATTGGGTAAAGAAGCCGACATGCAACAGCGACTGGCGCAGCATCACCAGCGTATGCAGGCGTTTGCCGCTGAGCTGCCAAAGAACCTGACGCTGGTGTTTGGCACCTCGCGCGAGCAGCAGTTCAACCTGCACAGCAGCGACTCGTATACCGGCAGCGTGCTCACCGCGCTGGGGATGAAGGTTCCGGCCCCGGTCAACCAGGTGGCGCTGGCGAGTATTAACCTCGAACAGCTGCTGGCGATGGATCCTGACTGGCTGATTGTCGCCCACTACCGTCAGCAGAGCATCGTGCGCGACTGGCAGCAGGACCCGCTGTGGCAGGTGCTGAAAGCCGCGCAGCACAACCAGGTGGCCGCCGTCGACAGCAATGTCTGGGCGCGCATGCGCGGGCTGTTTGCCGCTGAACATATCGCCCGCGATCTGGTTGCTATTCTTCATCATCAGTCGGTGACCGTGCCGCAATGATGCAGGGCAAACCGCTACTGGCCTGGGGGCTGCCGCTGATCCTGCTGGCGGCGGCATTCTGGCTGTCGCTGTTTTGCTGGTCCGCGGTGCCCATCAGCCCGCTGGCCGCGTTACGTGCGTTGCTGCCGGGCCAGAGCACCACGCTGCCCCAGGCTCTGGTGCTGAATCTGCGCCTGCCGCGCAGCCTGGTGGCGATGCTGCTGGGGGCCAGTCTGGCGCTGGCGGGCAGCCTGTTACAGACGCTGACGCGCAATCCGCTGGCCTCCCCTTCCCTGCTCGGTATCAATGCCGGGGCTTCGCTGGCGATGGTGCTGGCGAGCGCGTTCAATCCCGCGTGGGTGGCCGGGTACAGCATTGCGCTGCTGGCCGCCTGCGGTGGCGGGGTGAGCTGGGGCATGGTGATGCTGCTGGGCAGAGGCTGGCAGCAGGCGGGCGACCGCAGTCGGTTGATCCTTGCCGGGGTGACGGTGTCCGCATTGTGCGCCGCACTGACCAAAGCCACGCTGCTGCTGGCGGAAGATCATGCATACGGCATTCTGCACTGGCTGGCTGGCGGTGTTTCTCACGTGCGCTGGCGTGAATTCTGGCAGCTGTCTCCCTTCGTTTTACTGCTCGCACCTATGGCGTGGCTGCTGGCCGCACGCCTCAATCTGCTGCGCGTCAGTGATGACAGCGCCCGCACGCTCGGCGTGAACCTCGGTCGGCTGCGACTGCTGGTGAATGTTGTCGTGGTCCTGCTGGTGGGCAGCTGTGTCAGCGTGGCCGGGCCGGTGGCCTTTCTGGGCCTGCTGGTGCCGCATATGGCGCGGGCGTGGATCGGTCACGATCTGCGCGTGATGCTGCCTGCGGCCATGCTGCTGGGTGCGCTGCTGATGCTGCTGGCCGATGTGCTGGCACGCGGGCTGGCGTTCCCGGCTGAAATGCCTGCCGGTGCGGTGCTGGCGCTGATCGGTGCGCCGTTCTTTGTCTGGCTGGTACGGAGGCGCACATGAGATCGCCACGCATAACGCTATCGCTGCTGCTGGCTCTGGTGCTACTGACCATGCTGCTGTCACTGCGTTTCGGCAGTGAAACCCTGAGCTTCAGCGCGCTGCGCCAGGCGCTGAACCCAGCCGATCCCCACCACTTCGCGCTGATGGAGTATCGTCTGCCGCGAACCCTGCTGGCGTTGCTGGTCGGTGCGGCACTGGCGGTGTCCGGGGTGCTGGTGCAGGGGGTGATCCGTAATCCGCTGGCCTCGCCGGAGATCCTCGGGGTCAATCATGCCGCCGGGTTGTGTTCGGTAGCCGCGCTGATGCTGTTCCCGGCCTTGTCGGTACTGTGGCTGCCGCCGGTGGCGTTTGCCGGGGGATTGCTGGCCTTTGTGCTGCTGCGGATGCTGGCGGGTAACAGCGCACCGCTGCGGCTGGCGCTGCTTGGCGTGGCGCTAACCGCGCTGTATGCCAGCGTCACCGACTATCTGATGTTGTCACGCCCGCTGGAGATCAACCAGGCGCTGCTGTGGCTGACCGGAAGTTTGTGGGGGCGCGGCTGGCCGTTTGTCTGGGTTGCCCTGCCGTGGCTGCTGTTGCTGCTGCCACTGAGCCTGTTGCTGTGCCGCGATCTCGATCTGCTGGCGCTGGGTGAAGATCAGGCGCACACCCTTGGCGTTGCCCTGCCCGCCACGCCACGCCGGGCGCTGCTGCTGGCCCTGGCGCTGGCGGCTATTGGCGTAGCGCTGTGCGGCCCGATCAGTTTTATCGGGCTGGTGGCCCCGCATTTAACGCGGCGGCTGGTGGGTGGGCGCCATCACTGGCTGCTGCCAGCCTCCATGCTGACAGGCGCGCTGTTATTGCTGCTGGCTGACCTGCTGGCCCGCACGCTGCACGCGCCGCTGGAGCTGCCCGCCGGGGTGCTGACGGCGATTATTGGTGCGCCCTACTTTTTCTGGCTGTTAATGAGGACTCGCTGATGATGCAGTTAACCGCTCAACGGCTGAACGCGGGTTACGGCAGCACGCCCGTCCTGCATGATATTTCTCTGGCGCTGCCTGCCGGGAAAATCACCGCACTACTGGGTCCTAACGGCGGTGGGAAATCCACGCTGTTACGCTGTTTTTCACGTCTGTTAGCCCCACAATCCGGCGATATTCGTCTGAATGATACGCCGCTGAGGGATTTCAGCGCCCGTCAGCTTGGGCAGCGGCTGGCACTGCTGCCGCAACAGCATATTGCCCCGGAAGGGATCAGCGTGCAGGAGCTGGTGGGTTACGGCCGCAGCCCATGGCTGAATCTGTTTGGCCGCCCTGGAGCGGCCGACCGTCAGCTGATTGCTGCCGCGATGGACGAGGCGCAGATCAGCGATCTGGCTAGTAAGAAAGTGACGGAGCTGTCCGGTGGTCAACGCCAGCGGGTGTTTCTCGCCCTGACGCTGGCGCAGGATACGCCGCTGCTGCTGCTGGATGAACCCACGACCTACCTTGATATTCATCACCAGGTAGAGCTGATGGCGCTGCTGCGACGCCAGCAGCAGCAGGGAAAAACGGTGGTAGCCGTGCTGCACGATCTCAATCAGGCCAGCCGCTACTGCGATCATCTGGTGCTGATGTCCGCCGGGAAGATTGTCGCCAGCGGCAGCCCGGAGCAGGTGATGACGCCCGCGTTGCTGCGCACGGTGTTCAGTATTGATGCGCAGATTTATCCCGACCCGGTATCGGGCAGGCCGACAAGCGTGGTGCGGTGATAACGGCATGCTCGGTGTGCAGGCACTGAGCCATCGTGCAGGCCATCCGCAGGGTCGATCGGAAAAAATGATCGCCCCCTGCAACAGATCGTCATGGTTTTTAAGCCATCAACGATCACAGCGTCCTGATCAGCCGGGCGGGATTCCCGGCATAGATCCCCTTCACAGTCACCGGTTTCACCACCACACTGCCCGCACCAATCACCACTCCGCTGCATATCGTTTCCGTCAGGATGGTCGTGCCGCTGCCCACGGCAACATGGTCACCGAGCGTGATACGCAGCCAGTTTTGCGCATCCGCATCCGGTTTACCGCTGTGAAACAGATCGTTGGCAAAAGTGACGTTATGCCCGATAAAACAGTGATCGCCCAGCGTGACGTTCTCACAGATAAACGTGTGTGACTGAATACGACTGCCGCGCCCAATCACGCACCCTTTCTGGATCTCGACAAAAGGCCCCACAAACACATCATCCTGCAACACGCATTCATAGATATTTGCCGGGGTCATCACCCGGACATTTTGCCCGCTGACCACGTTGCGAATCTCACTGTCGATAATCTTCATTGCATCCTCTATTTATACAGCGCCAGATTCCCCGTCAGTTGCGTGATCTTCTTTTTTGGCCCGATTAAGCCAATCGCGACCAGCTCAATCTGCGGGCTGCTGACCGTGGAAATACGTTCCCCGTACTCTTCATACGTGCGGCACGACTGTGCCAGCGCGCTGAACGGCATGGCATAGATATCATCATCCTGAGCGGCGATAGCCAGTAGCTGCTGCACATAACTGCCCTCTGACAGCAGCACCGGCAACGGGGCATAAATCACCCCCGGATAGTTCACCGCATCGCTGCTTTGCAGGTCCGGCCCCACCAGGTTGTCGACCGTGCGGCCAAAGCTGATGCCAATCACGCTGGCAGCATTCATCGCCAGTCCTGGGCTGAGTTGATTGTCGATAATAATCGTACAACGGTGCTGCGTGGCGTCAAATTTCATCGGAATTTCCTGGTGTCAGTCACAATAATCAGGCGAATATTATTGCGCAGCACGGCGGGAAAAGGTTGTCTCAATTTGTTGTAAAATGGCTTAAAAAGGGCAAAATTAACCCAATGTAATATCAATATGAGAAGAACCGGACCTGATGACCTTAAACACAATCGATATGAAAATTCTGGCGCTGCTGCAAAACGATGCGCGCATCACCAATCAGACGCTGGCCGATCATATCGGGATGTCGGCCTCGCCGTGCTGGCGTAAGGTGCGCAAGCTGGAAGAGGATGAGGTGATTCAGGGCTACCGTGCCGTGCTGAATCGCAAGAAAATTGGCCTGGGAGTGATGGTGTTTGTCCGCGTATCGATCGACAGCCACAGCGAAGCCGAAGCGCGCAAATTTGAGCAGGAAGTCACGGCGCTGGAGGATGTGGTGGCCTGCTACAGCATCGGCGGCGACGCAGACTTTCTGTTACAGGTGGTGGCGCAGGATCTGGATGCCTACGCCGACTTTGCCATGAAGGTGATCCGCCGCCTGCCGGGCATCAAAGAGATGCAGAGTATGTTTGTGCTGAAAGAGATCAAACCGCTGGTGAGTTATCCGATTAAAGCCGGGTAAATACCCCGGCAGAATTGCGATTAACAGTTAATTGCGTATAATTCGATTATTATTTGCGCACAAGAATTAAGGTGCATAACGATGAACGAAACAATCGATCACGCCACGTTCAATAAGTTGGCAGAAGCCGGTGCAATCAACTCCGTCCAGGTGGTGGCTCAGCATGGAGGCTGGATATTGTTGATCCGCTATGGACGCATAGAGAGCCAACTGACTACGCAACGCAGCCGCCAGACGCGTCTGTTTAAACGACTGGAGTCATTGGTTATCTATTTGAAAGACCTGGGCATCGAACGCTTTGATATTGACTCTTCAGGCTTTGACCCACAAATAGGTCCAACGGGTACGCGGCCCGATCGTTCTGTGGCGCTTAAACGCGCCCATGAAGCCGCAGCGTATGAGCAGTGGTTCAGTGAACAGGTTTTGATTTCACAGAATGATGACAGTCCTTCCCTTGATCATCAGCAAGCCCGGGAAATTTTTGCCGCGAGGAAGCGCGCTCTGCTTAAGGAATAATCATGAAACTGGTATGGAAGCCACTTGCCCTGAAGGACAGGGAGACCATCATGGATTATATTGCCAAAGACAACCCGCTGGCCGCCGTTGAACTGGATGATCGCTTTGAAATTATCGCAGAATCAGCATGTCGTCACCCGGACATGTACAACATGGGGCGAGTGCCCGGCACTCATGAGGCGGTGGTTCATCCCCATTATGTCATGATTTATCAGGTCGATAGTTATAGCCTGAAAATACTGCGTATCCTGCACACTGCCCGGCAATGGCCATAACCGCCGCCATTCTCACCTACACCACCATCACCGTCTTCCCTTTGCCGATCAGCTGATCCAGCACCTCTGACGGGGCGGCATCGTCGGTAATAATCGTGTCAATTTTTTCCAGCGGCAGAACCTGGTTAAAGCCTTTGCGGCCAAACTTACTGGCGTCAGTCACCACCACCACTTTATGCGCTGCTGCCGCCATCACGCTGCTGATGGCAAACCCTTCGTTAAACGTGGTGATGCCGCTATCCGGGTCCAGACCGTCGGCCCCGACAAACATCAGATTGGCTGAGACGTCGCGCAGGGCATATTCCGCAATGGAACCGTGCAGCGAAATGGTTTTATGTCGCAGCGTGCCGCCGCACACCACCAGCGTAATATCTTTGTTTTCCGCCAGGATAAAAGCGGCGGGCAGATTGTTGGTGATCACCGTGATATTGCTGAAGGCCACCAGCTCCTCGGCGATCAGTTTGGTGGTGCTGCCACTGTCGAGGATCAGCGTATCGCCCTCCTGCACCAGACCTGCGGCCGCAATGGCAATGCGCTTTTTCGGCCAGGAGGCCAGCTGATAGCGATCCGTCAGGCTGACTTCCGCATGATACTGCACGGCTTCAGGCTCCTGAAGCGCGCTGCTGACGCGGGCGGCACCGCCGTGAAAACGCGTCAGTAACCCTCTCTCTTCCAGCAGCCGTAAATCTGCACGGATGGTCACTTCGGTCACGCCTAGCTTCCCCGAAATATCGTTAACCAACAGGCTTCCCTGAGCATTGACCAGCTCAACAATCTTCCTCCGGCGTTCAAACGTATTCATAACGGCTCCTGAAATGATGACCGGCGAAAGCTTAAACGGAAGCATTAGAAAGTAAAAGACAATAAAGACAAAGAAAGACAACGAAAGAATACGAAAAGATTATGACTCCGATCACAAAAGAACAGGAAGCCAATTGCGTCCAATTCGAAAACAAACGATTGTTTGCGCAGTCAACCGGAGGGTATATGAAAAAGATCATTGAACAACACCAGCAAGATCCACAGATCGGCATCTGCTCCGTCTGTTCTGCACACCCGTTAGTGATCGAAGCCGCACTGAGGCTGGATCTGCACAGCGACCGTGCGGTACTGATCGAAGCCACATCCAATCAGGTCAATCAGTTTGGCGGCTACACCGGCATGACGCCGGAGGCCTTTCGCGATTACGTGCTGGCGATTGCCGACCAGGTCGGGTTCCCGTGCCAGCGCCTGATCCTCGGCGGCGATCATCTGGGGCCAAACTGCTGGCAGCAGGAACCCGCAGAACAGGCGATGGCAAAATCCCGGGATCTGATCGCCGCTTATGTGCAGGCGGGGTTCAGTAAGATCCACCTTGATGCATCCATGTCCTGCGCCGACGATCCCAACCCGTTACCACCAGAAACCGTGGCGCAGCGTGCCGCTGAGTTATGCCGCATTGCCGAAAGCAGCGCAACGCCCCAGCAGAAAGCCGCACTGACCTATGTGATTGGCACAGAAGTCCCCGTGCCAGGTGGCGAAGCCAGCGCGATCAGCACGGTGCATATCACCCGCGTGGCCGATGCGGCGGCCACCATTGAGCTGCATCATCAGGCCTTCCGCGCCGCCGGGCTGGAAGAGGCTATCGGTCGGATCATTGCCATTGTGGTGCAGCCAGGCGTCGAGTTCGATCACAGCAGCGTGGTGCACTATCAGCCCGACCTGGCGCAGGGGCTGCGCAACTACATTGCCACCACGCCGCTGGTGTATGAAGCCCACTCAACGGACTACCAGACCCGCAGCGCCTATCGTGCTCTGGTGCTGGACCACTTTGCCATTCTGAAAGTCGGCCCCGCGCTGACCTTTGCCCTGCGTGAGGCGGTATTCGCCCTGGCCGCTATTGAGCAGGTGCTGATCGCCCCGGAACAGCAGAGCCAGATCCTGGCTGTGATCGACCAGGTGATGCTTAACGAGCCTGGCTACTGGAAGAAGTACTACCGCCCGGTATTCAGTGAGTCGCTGGTGGATATTCATTTCAGCCTGTCTGACCGCATCCGTTATTACTGGCCGCATCCACGTATTCATCGTGCCTTCAGCCAGCTGATGGACAACCTGGCAACCACCGCGATCCCGTTGGGCCTGCTCAGTCAGTATCTGCCGCAGCAGTTTACCCGCGTACTGTGCGGCGAACTCTCCCCGACACCGACCGGATTAATCATCGACAAAATTCAGGATGTCCTGCGCGACTATGCCTTTGGCTGTGAACGTCAATCACAGCCACAGAAGGGAGTCAGCCATGCATGATTATCGTTTGTTCGTCACTTCAGGCGTGCATTTCGACAATGCTCACCAGGCGCTGACGCATATCGGCGAACGGATGCTGGCCGAAGGTGTGGTGCTACCAAGCTACCCGGCGGCACTGCTGGAACGGGAACACAGCTACCCCACCGGCATAGCGCTGGAAAGTCATGCGGTGGCGATCCCACACTGTGAAGCCAACCATGCGGTTGAACCGGCTATTTACCTGATCCGCCCTGATAACCCGGTCGAATTTGACCAGGCCGATGACGACGGAAAAGTGGCCGCTACGCTGATTATCGCGCTGGTGGTCACCCATCCGCAGCAGCAGTTGACGCTGCTGCGGGCGCTGTTCAGCCAGCTGCAACAGCCGGAATTTATTGAAACTTTACTTAACGTCCCGGAAGCCGAGATTGCCGCCTGTTTTAACCGGCAGCTGCTGGCGACGGCGGCCTGACCTTTGTCTTACCTGACCCTACAACAGGAGTGACCTGTGAAAAGAAAAATTATCGTTGCCTGCGGCGGTGCCGTCGCGACCTCCACTCTGGCAGCAGAAGAGATCAAAGAGCTGTGCGAAGAGCATGGCATCACCCTTGACCTGGTGCAGTGCCGCGTCACCGAGATCGAAACCTATATGGACGATGCCGACCTGATCTGCACCACCGCACGCGTGGATCGCCCGTTCGGTGATATCCCGGTGGTACACGGGATGCCTTTCGTTTCCGGCGTGGGCATTGACGCGCTTCGGCAAAAAATCCTGATGCTGTTGCAGGGGTAATTTTATGTTTACTGACATTATGCGTTACATCCTCGACCTTGGTCCCACGGTGATGCTGCCGCTGGTGATCATCATCTTCTCGGTCGGGCTGGGCATGAAGCTGGGGGATGCGTTTAAATCCGGGCTGCATATCGGCATTGGCTTTGTCGGTATCGGGCTGGTGATTGGCCTGATGCTGGACTCCATTGGCCCGGCCGCAAAAGCGATGGCTGAACATTTCCAGATCGGTCTGGAGGTGGTGGACGTGGGCTGGCCAGGATCGTCCCCCATGACCTGGGCGTCACAGATTGCGCTGGTCGCGATCCCAATCGCCATCGGGGTGAATATCCTGATGCTGGTCACCCGCATGACGCGCGTGGTGAACGTCGATATCTGGAATATCTGGCATATGACCTTTACCGGTGCGCTGGTGCATCTGGCGACAGGATCTTACTGGCTGGGCATTCTGGGTGTGGTGGTGCATGCCGCGTTCGTCTACAAGCTGGGCGACTGGTTTGCCCGCGATACGCGTGACTTCTTTGGTCTGGACGGGATTGCCATTCCACACGGCACGTCCGCGTATATGGGTCCCTTTGCCGTGCTGGTGGATGCGGTGATCGAAAAGATCCCCGGCCTGCGCAAGATCCACTTCAGTGCCGACGATGTTCAGAAGCGTTTTGGTGCCTTCGGTGAACCGGTCACGGTGGGCTTTATCATGGGGCTGATTATCGGCATGCTGGCCTCCTACGATGTGAAAGATATTCTGCAACTGGCGGTGAAAACCGCAGCGGTGATGCTGCTGATGCCGCGCGTGATCAAACCGATCATGGACGGCCTGACGCCGATTGCCCGACATGCACGCAAGCGGCTACAGGCGACATTTGGCGGCCAGGAGTTCCTGATTGGTCTCGATCCTGCCCTGCTGCTCGGCCATACCGCCGTGGTGTCTGCCAGCCTGATCTTTATCCCACTGACGATCCTGGTCGCGGTACTGCTGCCGGGTAACAAAGTGCTGCCGTTTGGCGACCTCGCAACCATCGGTTTCTTTGTTGCCATGGCGGTGGCGGTACACCAGGGCAACCTGTTCCGCACACTGATCTCCGGCGTGATCATCATGAGCATCACGCTATGGATTGCCACGCAAACCATTGGCCTGCACAGCCAGCTGGCAGCCAATGCCGGTGCGTTGAAAACCCCCGGCGGCATGGTGGCCTCGATGGACCAGGGCGGCTCACCGATCACTTATCTGTTCATCCAGCTACTGACCTGGCAAAACGTCGCGGCGCTGCTGGCGATTGGCTCGGTCTATGCCATCGGCGTGTTCCTGACCTGGCGGCGCGCACGTCAGGCAATCCCCGCGCCTGAAGCGGCTGACCTCACCGCACTGTCGAAATAACTCGCGGGGGGTTAACCCCGCGTTACCGGAGTATCTACCATGAAATCTGTCGTCATACACGCCGGAGGCAGCGTTACGGTTGAAGAAAGACCGTTGCCTCATCTCGTACAGCCCGATCAGGTGCTGGTCCAGGTGGAGTGTGCCGGGCTGTGCGGCTCCGATATTCCGCGCATCTTCCACGAAGGAGCGCACTTTTACCCGATTATCCTCGGCCATGAGTTCAGCGGCCGGGTCACCGCCTGCGGCAGCGCGGTGACCGATTTACAGCCTGGCGACCGGGTCGCCTGTGTGCCGTTGCAGCCCTGCTTTGCCTGTGAAGAGTGCCAGCGCCAGCTGTGGTCGCAGTGTAAACATTATCAGTTTATCGGCTCACGCAGCGATGGCGGCAACCGCGAGTTTATCGTTCTGCCACGCCATAATCTGTTCCTTCTTCCTGCGGGCACCACCGCGCTGGCCGGGGCCTTTTTTGAACCGCTGACCGTCAGCCTGCATGCCATACAGCTGGCGGGGGGCTGTGAGGATAAAGAGGTGCTGATTATCGGTGCCGGGACGATCGGCCAGCTGGCGTTGCAGGCGGCCAAAGCGCTGGGTGCCCGCAGCGTCACCGCCATCGATATCAATCCGCAGCGTCTGGCGCTGGCACAGCAGCTGGGGGCTGACCGGGTGTTTAACAGCGCAGAGCTGACCGCTGCTGATATGCAGACCCTGCTGCGTGAGCAGCGCTTTGATCAGCTGATCCTCGAAACTGCAGGCACCCCGCAAACGGTGGAGCTGGCTATCACCCTGGCCGGGCCACAGGCGCAGCTGGCGCTGATCGGCACGCTGCATCGCGATCTCACTCTCAGCAGCAGCACCTTTGGGCTGATCCTGCGCAAAGAGCTGCACATTCTCGGCAGCTGGATGAACTACTCCGGCCCCTGGCCTGGCGTAGAGTGGCAGCAGGCCGTGGCATTGTTCAACGCCGGGCGTATTCAACTGACCCCGCTGATGGCCGAACAGGGCGATGCAGACACCTACGCCAGCGCCGTCCGCGCCCTTCATGGTCAGCCGATGAACGGCAAGATCATGCTCAATTTTCAGAATGATTAAGCAGCAGGAGGCGTTATGTATTTAGTGTCTAATCGTGAAATGTTGAAAAAAGCCCAGCGCGAGGGCTATGCCGTTCCGGCGTTTAATATCCACAACCTGGAAACCGTTCAGGTGATTGCGGAAACCGCCGCCGAACTGCGTTCCCCGGTGATTATGGCCGGGACGCCGGGAACCTATCAGTACGCAGGCCTGAATTATCTGGTGTCTATCTGTCAGGATGCCGCACGCCAGTACGACCTGCCGATCGCGTTGCATCTTGATCATCACGAAACCTTCGATGACATCCGCCATAAAGTACAGGCAGGCATCCGTTCGGTGATGATTGACGCCTCTCACTTTGCCTTCGCGCAGAATATTGAGCGGGTACAGCAGGTGGTGGCGTTATGTCAGCGCTACGATGCCAGCGTGGAAGCCGAGCTGGGGCGCCTTGGTGGGCAGGAAGATGACCTGGTCGTCAATGAAGAGGACAGCTTCTTTACCGATCCGGCAAAGGCGAAAGAGTATGTGATGCGCACCGGCATTGATTCTCTGGCGGTGGCGATTGGCTCAGCGCACGGGATGTATCAGGGTGAACCTAAGCTGGATTTTGCCCGGCTGGCGGCAATCCGTGAACAGGTGGATATTCCGCTGGTGCTGCACGGCGCTTCTGGTATTCCCGAAGCGATGCTGCGTGAAGCCATTGCGCTGGGGATCTGCAAGGTGAACGTCGCCACCGAGCTGAAAATCGCGTTCTCCGGCGCGGTGAAATCCTGGTTTGGTGAGCACCCCACCGCCAGCGATCCACGCGAATATATGGCGCCAGGCAAGGCGGCGATGAAGCAGGTGGTGGCAGAGAAAATCCGCATCTGTGGCAGCGCCGGACGGCTGTAAAACACCTGCCATCGCTTCGTTTTTGCCAGCAGTACACAGACAAGCGTTTTGATCTGACCCGTACCCGAGAGGTGCTGGGCTATCCCCCCTCAGATAATGCATTCACAGAATTTACACCAGGCAACCTTGCTTTCTGATTAATACGATTCACGGGTTGTTCATTCAATGAACAACCCGGGCGCGTCTCTCCACCACAGGTAACCCCTTCATCATTAAGTGTATTACTCCCGAGATAAAAAATTCCTCCTCCCCTGACCCGAATTTCAGATAAAGGGATATTTAATAACGTCTTTGACTTTGCCAATAATACGTAATGAGGTAATGTTTGCGCTTAACAGGTCCAGTATTTCCTGAGGCAACGACTCGTCCATCCTGGAATATCAATGAAAATCGAATACAGCACGGTAGCTGAACTACGCCGTGAGTTTATGCGTAGCGTTGTCGCGCCGGTCGTGGCCGTGGTGCTGTTCTCCCTGTTGGGATGCGGCTTTACTGCATACTGGGTCACCGTGCAAAGCAATGCCAAAGCACAAGAAAAACAACAACAGGTTATTGAAAACATTTTTGCTCAGCACCTGGCTGATTTTACCCTTCAACACAAAAACCTATTGAATGGGCCGGATCTGATTTCACAGTTAGCCAGGCCCGCAGAGTTTGGCGGCTGGCTGTTTCATCTCGCTGGCGATAATGAAATGTATCTTCTGGATGCAGAGCAGCATCCGGTGGTCAGCTGGCTGGAGGGCAGGCTCGTACCGGTTTCCAGCTTTGATGCTCTCAGCCCATCGCTATCGCACTGGCTGCTTCCGGTGGGTTCACCGCCATTTATCAATGACTTCATCCGCCTGCGTGACCGGGTTGCGGAGGTCGTTATTGGTAATTTGCCGGATAACTCCGGGCGACGGCTGGTGTTTATCCGCTACCTGCATTACAGCTTTATCGATTTCCTTGAGCATCGCGGTGTGGTCAGCCATTTTCGTTTTACTCCCAGCGTGCCAGAGCAGTCCAACAGCGCCGGTTTTCTTCTGACGTCGGCAAGCGGTGTGCCTGTCAGCAGTGTTTCCTGGATACCCATGCGCCCCGGCAGCCAGATGCTGATGGTGACAGGCCCGCTGATTGCGGTGGCCATTTTGAGCATCACACTGATGTGCATCATTATGACGCGCCGCCTGTGGCACTCCTCGCTCAAACTCTCCAGCTCAATGCGCCGACTGGCCGCCAGTGAAGCACACGCTCAGCATCTGGCTCGCCATGATGTGCTCACCGGGTTGCCCAACCGCGCCTGGATTGAAGAGCAGCTTAATGAACGACTGCATCATTTACCCCTCAGCGGAGGGAAGCTGGCGCTACTGCTGCTCGACCTCGATCGCTTTAAAATGATCAACGATACCTACGGCCACCATACGGGGGATGATCTGATCGTCGAGATCGGTCAACGGCTGTCGTCGCTGTTGCCGGTACAGGACGCTGTCGGGCGTCTTGGCGGTGATGAGTTTGTGGTGATGATCGGTGATGTGGAAGACGATCAGCAGGTGGCAGAACTGTGCCAGAAAATTATTACACGGCTCGCCGAACCCATGACGCTGCGCGGCCATACGCTGTGGGTGGGCGTCAGTATCGGGGTGGCACTGTCGCCACGACATGGGCTGGAACGGCTGGAGCTGATGCGCAAAGCCGATATATCCCTGTATGCCGCCAAAGCGGAAGGACGTGGCCGCTACTGCCTGTTTGCTCCCGCAATGGACGAAGCCTTGCAAAAACGTCAGCGACTGGCGCAGCAGCTCCATCTGGCGCTGGAAAACGAGACGGGATTAATGCAGTGGTATCAGCCAATTATGGATGTTAGCGGCAAAAAAATAATTGCCGTCGAAGCGCTACTGCGCTGGCACCATCCGCAGCTTGGCAACATCTCTCCGGCAGAGTTTGTGCCGATTGCCGAAGAGACCGGGCTGATTATCGCTTTGGGTGAATGGGTGCTGGAGCAGGCCTGTAAGCTGGCGCTCACCTGCCCAAAACTGATCGTTGCCGTCAATGTTTCACCCCTGCAATTCCTCGCCCCTGGGTTTATTGACAATCTGATGGTGATTATGGCGCGCCACGGGATCAATCCACAGCAAATCGAACTGGAAATTACCGAAGGGGTGCTGCTGGAAAATGAACAGAATGCGCTGAAAACCATTAAGACCCTGCGCGCCGCCGGGTTCTGTATTGCGCTCGACGATTTCGGTACCGGTTATTCCAGCCTGAGCTATCTGGTCCAGTTCCCGGTCGATACGATTAAAATCGATCGCGCCTTTACGCAGTCGCTGGGGGTACGCGAAAACTCAACCACCATTGTTGAAGCGGTGATCAAGCTGGGTCATAGCCTGGGCATTACCGTGACCGCAGAAGGGGTGGAAACCGAAGAGCAGCGATTGATGCTGGCCTCGGCAGGTTGCGACCGGTTACAGGGGTTTCTGCTCAGCAAACCGCAGCCAGCGGAACAGCTGCACGCGCTGCTGCGCGAAATGCATGGCTGATCGCCGTCAGGCTTCTTTTTGATCGCTACGGGTGCATATCTCCGTATAATGCGCCCCCTGATGATAGCCCGCTCCGGGTGAATTGAGTTGATGTAATGAAAAAGCTGTTCCCGCTGTTAGTACTCGCTGCCGCCATACTGTCACTGTGGTGGTTTATGTTCAGAAGTCCGGCCCACGATCCGCACTATGACGCGGCGGCCTGCGTGGCTGTCGATGTGCTGGGCACACCGACCAGCGAGCAGGATTTCGCTGATAAAATCCGCACGGTGATTATCAATGAAAACAGCTCTTACTCGGTGAAGCAGGTGAGCTATGACGATCGGCTGGGACGATCGTCGATTAAGAAGTACCAGGCGCTCAGTGTGGAGCAGAAAAACGCGGCGGCAAAAGATGTCGCGAGCTGCATTGATGTGATGAGCGCCGCCGGGCACTAATGCACCCGGTCATTTAATCCGTTAATCGTTTAAATAATTTCCCGCATCGTTTTCCCCGCCCCGGCCACCTGCTCAGAACCACTGTGGGGGCGATCCAATAAAAAAGGCCACTTCAGAAGCGGCCTTTTACTGAAACAACATCATTTTAAAAAGATTTACTGAAGTGGCACTCAGTGCCCTCTTCAGACTTCTTTATTTATTCACTTTCTCATCCGCCACATAAGGGTCGCTGAAAAAGGGACTGCATGGTGAAATTTCCCTGGTGAGGCCGAATTTTTGCCTTGCCAAACTGGAAGGACAGCAGGATATTAGTATCGTCTGATTCACATCGCCGCCCATGACTCATACCTTAAGCATTTTTATCATTCCGGGAAAGGGGAGAAAACACTCTTGCTATACCTGGAAATAAATGATAATTGCGCGAAGGTAATATACAACTTATCTTATTAATTATTGTTCAGATAATGAGAGCATGTGGCCAATGAAAATAACTGTAACTGATACGCCCGCAGACGCTGATGAAACGTTTGTGATCAATAGTCTGTGGCAACACAATGCGAAAACAACACCGGTTGATATCCACCCTCTTTTTCTCACGCTGCGTGATGAAAAAAACCAGATTTTTGCAGGCCTGGTCGCACGCACCTGGTGGGGGGGTCTGGAAGTGCAATATCTCTGGGTCAGCGATGACTGTCGAGGCAAAGGTGTGGGACGTGACCTGATGCTGGCGGCAGAGCAGGAAGCAAAACAGCGCGGCTGCCATATGGCTTACGTCGATACGTTCAATTTTCAGGCAGTCGGGTTTTACGAGAAGTTAGGCTACTCCGCTTATGGCGAACTCGGCGACTATGCGCACCTGCATACGCGCCATTATCTGGCTAAGAAGATCTGAAGCCTACCGCAGGGGGAAAAATGGAATCACCGGAAGATAAGCCGCGATCAAGTCTGAATGCTCTGATTGCTATGATGGAACATTTATCCGAACCCTGGGGAATCAAGGCGCCTGATTCAGAACACCTGTATATGAATACGGCGGCATATTTATACACCAATACGCCCAAAAACTTTGCCATTGAAGGCCGATTCGACAGTGATTTCCCCGCCGCATGGGCCGAGTGTGAAGACGATCTGATCGAGCACGACCGTCGCACTCAGGCATGTAACGGGCGGGTTGCCGTCATCGAAACTCACTACTGGTACGGGCAGAAAACCTTAACGCCCTATGTCTGTGAAAAAATCCCACTGTATGGCGAAAACGGGGATTTTATCGGGATTGCATGGAACGCTAAGCTCCTCAACACCATGTCACCGCTGAAATATATTACTCAGCAAAAACCCGGGGTGCTGACAACCGAAGTCGATAACGATGTATTTACCCGCTCCGAACTGGATACGCTTTTTTTGATGCTGCAACGCTTATCTACCAAAGAGATAGCGCGGATTTATAATCTCAGCCATCGCACCGTAGAGAACCGGATTTATAACATCTATCAGAAAGCGGGGGTGCATACCCTGAGCCAGTTCGAGGAGTATTGCCGTCATGCAGGGTTGGACAATTTTATCCCGGACCGTCTGATTGAAAAGGGCATCCAGTTTATTTAATTTTTGCTAAGGAAAACCATCTTGATTCGTATTGAAGACTACCCACTCAGTCGCGTACCGGAAAACAAGCGTGTCTCATTCTTAAGCGTTGCTGTAGTCCATATGGGCATGCTGACCGCACTCGACCAATTTATGTTGGGGGCGGTACTGGGGGACTCGATGAGTCTGGCCTCCGCTTTTCTGGCGATTCTGGCCGGGAGCGTGATCTTTGGTATTGTCACCTTCGGGCTGGGCTACGCCGGGATGAAAGAAGGCATCTCCGGTAGCTTACTGGCACGCTGGTGCGGTTTTGGTCGCATCGGCTCGGTATTGATTGGCCTGGTTGTCGCCGTCAGTCTGCTGGGCTGGTTTGGTATTCAAAACGCCATCTTCGCCAAGTCATTGAATTTCGCCCTCGGTGGCGCGCTGGGGTTCCCGCTGGCCGCCACGCTTTCCGGCCTGCTGCTCACCGTGCTGGTGACCTTTGGGTTTAAAGCGCTGCGCGTGACTGCGCGTATCGCCGTCCCGCTGTTCATCTGTCTGGTGGCATTTATCTCGTTCCAGACGTTATCCGGTCATACCCTTCAGCAAATTATTGACCTGCCGCCCACCGGTAGCCCACTGACCATCAGCGCGGCCATCACCATGGTGGTTGGCGGGGCCATTGTTGCCAGCCTGATGACACCGGATCTGACACGTTATTCACGTTCGTCAAAACATGTGGCGGGCGTAACCCTGCTGACGATTATTGCCGGGGAGTTTATCGTAAACGGGCTGGCCATTATGATTGCCCGCACACTGCAAACCGCTGATGTCGTGACGATTATGTCACAGGTCGCAGGCGGCGTTGGGCTGCTGGTGGTTATCCTTTCCACTCTGCGCGTGAACGATCTCAACCTCTACTCCTCTTCCCTCGGGGTGATTAACGCCGTCGAAGGCATCTCCGGTAAGAAGTTACAGTACCGGAATACGACGCTGGTGATTGGCGTGCTGGGCACCCTGCTCTCGGTGCTGGGTATCCTTGACCGCTTCGTTGACTTCCTCACCGTGCTGGGCGTGGTGTTCCCTCCGATCCTCGGCATTATGCTGGTTGACTATCTGCTGCTGCGCACACACCGTGCCGCGCTGGATAAAAGCCGTGCAGAAGGGAAATTGCCTGGGGACAGCGAAACACCCACCATTGGCTGGATCGCGATTATCGCTACGCTGGTCGGCAGTGTGATTGGCCTGATGA
Source organism: Erwinia sp. AnSW2-5 (assembly GCF_045107195.1). Lineage (NCBI taxonomy): Bacteria > Pseudomonadati > Pseudomonadota > Gammaproteobacteria > Enterobacterales > Erwiniaceae > Erwinia > Erwinia sp. AnSW2-5. The sequence continues at coordinate 30,653 of NZ_JBJGXA010000014.1, read as the reverse complement.
CCGAGTGGGGCGTGCCAACCATTAACTCGTTGCTGGTGTCGTGTGTGATTTATTACGTGTTGTCGCTGGCGTTACGTAACCGGGCGGTGGTGGCGTCGCGTTAAGAAAAGCTCAAACGGGGCAGAGTGCGTATTGCCTCTGCCCCGTTTGAATCACTTTTTGGGCCAATAATGGCGCTGCCAACGCGTCAGGTCCGCCCCAGATAAGGCCCTGCCACCACCGATTCACGCACGATAAGCTGGCCGTTGAATGCCGGTAGCGGTTCGCCGGGCTGCCCGTCGAGCATCAGCACCAGTTTTTCCAGCGTATGCCGGATCATCTCTCCGACCGGGACATGCACGGTAGTGAGCGGTGGAACAAAAAATGATGCCATTGGAATATCATCAAAACTCAGCAACGACACATCCTGCGGAATGCGTTTGCCAGCGGCATACAGCGCCCTTGCGGCACCGATGGCCATATCATCGTTACTCGCCACCAGCGCGGTAAACTCAGCCCCCCCTGCCAGCAGCTCCAGCCCGGCTTCATAGCCACTTTGCAGCGTCCAGCTACCCTGTGCCACCCGCTGCGGGTTAAACGCAATGTGGTGCGATTGAAGCGCTTCACGGTAACCGTTCAGGCGGCTGATACCGGTCGGTGAACCATCGGAACCGGAAATAAAGGCAATATCGCGATGCCCCTGGGACACCAGATAATTCACGGCATCAACGGTGTTCTGTTCATGGGCGGCAAAAACGCAGTGCTGCGGGTGTTTTTCCAGCTGGCGGTTCACCACAATAATGGGTTTGTGGGTTTGCTCAATAATCTCATCCAGTTCGGCGGTATTGAGAAAGCGGGGATAGATAATGATCGCATCGCAACGCAGATCCAGCAGAAACTCAATAGCCTGCCGCTCCTGGCGCGCATCATGTTTACCATCTGCCAGCAACAGCTGGCGACCATGCTGCTCGGTGACCGTTGCCGCCTGGAATAGCAGCTCACTAAAATAGGGACCGTTATATAACGTATTGGTGACCACCAGTCCGATATTTTGTGATTTATTGGTCGCCAGATTTCGCGCCAATAAATTAGGCCGATAGCCGGTTTCTTCAATCGCTTTAAATACCCGATCCTGCGTGGTTTTACTGACGTAACTATTTCCTGCCAGTACCCGGGAAACCGTGGCTTTTGAAACACCGGCTTTTTTTGCGACATCCAGCATGGTAATCATCATGGCTTCCTGAAAGCTAAGTTCTGGTTGATATAATAACCTGTTTTACCGTGCGCCCACACCTGCACGGTAACATAATGAAATTATTATCTTTAGTCCCCATCTGGCAGGTTCTCATCTCACCGGTCGCCCATCTTTTCAGCGGAAAAGAGCGGTTTAAACCTGCCTGCAATATGCATCGCGATATATCTATTACCAGCACAACTTTGCTGTTTCACCTGCTTTGTCTCTGACCGATGCGATCCCGCTCACAGAACAAATCATTGAATATGAAACCGGTTGCAGAAACAGGTCAATTTCAGCTATTTATTAAAGAAACCTAGACCGGAGAACAACCATGAATAAAATCTTACTCTGTTGTGCCGCAGGTATGTCCACCAGCATGGTGGTGCAGCGTATGGAAAAAGCCGCTAAAGAAAAAAATATTGCCGTGGAAATTAATGCGGTCGGACTGGACGAGTATGTGGAGCAGATCGCCCATTACGACTGCTGCCTGCTCGGCCCGCAAATCAAATACAAGCTGGTGGATTTCAAGCCGCTGGCCGATGAACTCAACAAGCCGATTGCCGTGATCAACACCATGGACTACGGCATGATGAACGGCGAAAAAATCCTTGCGGAAGCCCTGTTGATGATCCAGAACGGCGGGGCCGCCAAATGAGTCGCTTCAGCGAGTCCCTGTTCGGCGTGATCGAGAATCGCATCAGCCCGATCGCGGCCAGGCTATCCAGCCAGCGCCACGTGGTGGCGATTAAAGATGGCTTTATCTCCTCGATGCCGTTCCTGATTGTGGGTTCGTTTATGCTGTTGTTCGCACATCCGCCGTTTGGTGCCGACAGCCAGTGGGCGTTTGCCCAGTGGTGGCTGGGCATGGTGGAGCGTCATACCGCGCAAATCATGATGCCGTACAACATGACGATGGGCATTATGGCGGTCTATATCGCCGCCGCCATCTCCTACAACCTCGCTATTAGCTACAAGATGAACGGCTTTATGGCTGCCTGCCTGTCGCTGATGGCGTTTCTGCTGGTCGCCGCCCCTCAAAGCAATGGCACACTGCCAGTGGGATCGCTGGGGGGAGAAGGGATCTTTACGGCGATTATCGTCAGCCTTTACTCCACTGAGCTGATGCACTTCCTGCAAAAGCACCATATCGGCTTTAAGCTGCCGGAGCAGGTTCCGCCGAAAATCCGTCAATCGTTCGATCTGCTGATCCCGATCCTTGCCATCTTCCTGACGCTGTTCCCCCTCAGTCTGCTGGTGCAGGATCAGTTTGGTATGCTGCTGCCGCAGGCGATTATGGCGATCTTCAAGCCAATCATCTCCGCGTCTGATTCACTGCCTGCGGTGCTGATTGCCGTGCTGCTGTGTCACCTGCTGTGGTTTGCCGGTATTCACGGTGCGGTGATTGTCGGCGGGATCTTGCAGGCGTTCTGGCTGACCAACCTTGGCATTAACCAGCAGGAACTGAACGCGGGCCAGCCGATCACACAAATCTTTATCGAACCGTTCTGGCAGTTCTTTATCGTGGTGGGCGGTTCCGGTTCCACGATGGGCCTGGTATTCCTCTACCTGCGCAGCCGTTCGGCGCACCTGCGCTCCATCGGTAAGCTGGGCCTGGTGCCAAGCATGTTCAATATCAATGAGCCGATTATCTTCGGTTCCCCGGTAGTGATGAACCCGCTGCTGTTTATCCCGTTTATTACCGCACCGCTGGTCAATGCCATTATTGCCTGGGTCGCCACGCGTACTGACCTGGTGAACCACGTCGTTTCGCTGGCCCCGTGGACAACACCCGGCCCGATTGGTGCCGCCTGGTCAACCGGCTGGGACTTCCGCGCCGTGATTCTGGTGGGCGTGCTGATTGTGGTCTCAACGCTGATTTACTATCCCTTCTTCAAAATGTATGAGCGCGAGCTGTTGAAGCAGGAGCAGCCGACCCCGTCGGATACTGAACTGAAAGCCGTGGAGAACTGATCATGGATATGGAAACCACCGTCATGGAGCTGATTATTCATGCTGGCGAAGCCCGCTCCTGCTCAATGCAGGCGCTGCGTGCGGCACGGACTTATGACTGGCAGGAAGCGGATGCCCAGCTGACAGCCGCGACGGCCGCAGCCAGAGCCGCGCATAAGATCCAGACGGCGCTGATTGGCGCTGACGAAGGTGTCGGCAAGGTGCCGGTGAACCTGATTCTGGTTCATGCGCAGGATCATCTGATGAACGCCATGCTCTGCCGCGAATTAGCGGAAGAGATCATCATTCTGCACCGTGAAGTGCAGACGTTGAAAAACAAGGGTTAACAGCATCACCGTAGGGGTCGACCTTTTTTTCCGGTCGACCCGTTCAAGAAGACAAGGAGAACAGGATGCAATACCGCAAGCTATCGCCCTTCCCTGACGGTTTTTTATGGGGAGCTTCCACCTCGGCCTATCAGGTAGAGGGGGCATCGAACCAGGACGGTAAAGGGCCATCGGTCATTGATAAAGCCCGTTTCGATCCGCGCCTGACAGACTTCACCGTGACCAGCGATCACTACCACCGCTTTGCCGAGGATGTGGCACTGTTCGCTGAACTGGGCCTGAAAACCTACCGTCTTTCCATCTCCTGGAGCCGCCTGTTTCCGCAGGGGACCGGGGAAATCAATGCCAAAGGGGTGGAGTTCTATCAGAAGCTGATCACCGCGCTCACCGACAAAGGGATTGAGCCGCTGGTCACGCTGTACCACTTCGATCTGCCGTGGGCATTGCAGGAGAAAGGCGGCTGGTCCGATCCTGCCACCATCGCGGCGTTTGAGCACTTTGCCCGCACCTGCTTTGAGCTGTACGGCGACCGGGTGAAATACTGGCTGACCATCAATGAGCAGAACATGATGATCCTCAAAGGGGATGTCATTGGTACGCTGCCCGAAGGCACCCCGGACCCGCATAAAACGCTGTATCAGCAGAACCATCATATGATGCTGGCGCAGGCGCGGGCGATGATCGCCTGCCACGAGATGCTGCCTGCGGCGAAAATTGGCCCGGCACCGAATATCTCCTGCGTCTACCCGGCCAGTTCCAAACCGGAAGATGTGCTGGCGGCGAATAACTTCACCTCCATTCGCAACTGGCTGTACCTCGACCTCGCCTGTTATGGCCGCTACAACACCATTGCCTGGCGCTTTATGCAGGAAAAAGGCTGGCTGCCAACGATCACCGATGCCGAGATGGCGCTGCTGAAGCAGGCGAAACCGGACTTTATCGCCTTTAACTATTATGCCTCCGCCACCGTTGCCGCCGAGCTGAGCGATGAGGGGGAAGGCAACCAGAAAGTTGACCAGCAGATGGCCGGTATCGATAAAAGCGTTTACGTCGGCACCAATAACCCGCATCTGAAGAAAAATCAGTTTAACTGGTATGTTGATCCGGTTGGCTTCCGCATCACAGCACGCGAGATCTACGATCGTTACCAGCTGCCGCTGATCGTCACTGAAAATGGCCTTGGTGCCTTTGACGAGCTGGCCGCAGGCAATAAAGTGTATGACGACTACCGCATCGCTTATCTCAGCGACCATCTGGAGCAGCTCCAGTTAGCGATCAGCGATGGCGTAGACGTCTTCGGTTACTGCCCGTGGTCGGCAATCGATCTGGTCAGTACGCATCAGGGGATCAGCAAGCGTTACGGCTTTATCTACGTCAACCGTGACGAGCACGATCTGAAAGATCTGGCGCGCTACCGCAAGAAAAGCTTTAGCTGGTATCAGCGCGTGATCCAGACCAATGGCGCGAATTTAAATAAAGATATCGAGTATTAAATCCCGGCATCAATAGTGAGGGATTTCGTAGGGGCGAGGCATGCCTCGCCCGCATTATTAAGACGTTGTTAATCTCACCAGAAAGGATGGATTATGTCAGAGCAGCAATTACCAAAAGATTTTTTATGGGGTGGCGCGGTTGCGGCACACCAGGTTGAAGGCGGTTGGGACCAGGGCGGTAAAGGCCCGAGTATTGTGGATGTGTTATCCGGCGGCGCGCACGGCGTGGACCGCGTGATCACCGATGGCATTGACCCGGCGCATCACTACCCGAATCACCTGGCGGTGGATTTCTACCATCGCTACAAAGACGATATCGCGCTGTTTGCCGAGATGGGCTTTAAGTGTTTCCGCACCTCGATTGCCTGGACGCGCATCTTCCCAAAAGGCGACGAGCTGGAGCCAAATGAAGCGGGCTTACAGTTCTACGACGACCTGTTTGATGAACTGCTGAAATACAATATTGAACCGGTGATCACCCTCTCCCACTTCGAGATGCCTGAGCATCTGGTGAAAGAGTACGGCGGCTGGCTGAACCGTAAAGTGGTGGATTTCTTTGTACGTTACAGCGAAGTGGTACTGAAGCGCTATCAGCACAAAGTGAAATACTGGATGACCTTTAACGAGATCAATAACCAGCGTAACTGGCGTTATCCACTGTTCGGCTACTGTAACTCCGGGGTGATTTTCAACGACCACGAGAAGCCTGAGCAGGCGATGTACCAGGTTCTGCATCACCAGTTTGTGGCCAGTGCGCAGGTGGTGAAACTGGGTCACGAGATCAACCCGAACTTGCAGATCGGCTGCATGCTGGCGATTGTGCCGCTCTATCCGTGGTCATGCCACCCGGATGATGTGATGTTCGCGCAGGAATCGATGCGTGAGCGCTATCTGTTCGGTGATGTGCATCTGCGCGGTTACTACCCGTCGTACATTCTGAAAGAGTGGGAGCGTAAGGGTTACCAGATTGAGATGCAGCCGGGCGATGAGCAGGCGCTGCGTGACGGCTGTGCCGACTATCTGGGTTTCAGCTACTACATGAGTAATGCGGTGCAGTTCTCTGCGAAGGACAGCGATGACGGCCGTCATATCGAAGGCTTCCCAGGCAGCCGCCCGAACCCGCATGTGAAAGCCTCCGACTGGGGCTGGCAGATTGACCCGGTGGGCCTGCGCTACACGCTGAATGCCTTCTGGGAACGCTATCAGAAGCCAATGTTTATCGTTGAGAACGGCTTTGGTGCCTACGATACCGTTGAAGCTGACGGTCAGATCAACGATGACTACCGCATTGCGTATTTGCAGGCGCATATCGAGCAGATGAAGATTGCGGTACTGGAAGATGGCGTGGATCTGATGGGTTACACGCCGTGGGGCTGCATCGACTGCGTGTCCTTCACCACCGGCCAGTACAACAAACGTTATGGCTTTATCCATGTGGATAAAAACGATGACGGTACCGGCACGATGGCGCGTTCGAAGAAGAAAAGCTTCGACTGGTATAAGCAGGTGATCAGCAGCAACGGTGCGGATCTGTAACGGATTGCGGCAAGTCTGGTGAAAGCCTTATCGGGGTTATCCGGAACGCGGACTCGCCGTAAACCCATCCCTGGGGGCTCGTGTTCGCGCATCCCTGCGCTCAACGGTCCGCTAACCCGGATAACCCCGATGGCATTGACGTTCCGGTGTTGCTGTTAAGAATTTCAACCGCGACGCCAATGTTGGTTAAGGTGAGCGTTATGGGACAGGTTAGTCGGGCCTCTGCCGCATGGATGCGGCAGCTGGAGCCCCCAGGGAGGGGTTTACGGCGTCCCGACGTTCTGCCCATAACGCGCACCGATCCCCTGAGCTACAGCCAGTTATTTTAGCCCTTCTTCCCCCCCGATTTACCAATCGACCGATGCAGATCCTGGATCCGCTTCATCGACTTCATGGTTTTTTGCGGGGCGGTGGAAGCCACCGACATCACCAGCATTTCCAGGCACAGCAGCACGGTGCCATGCAGCGCAACCTTTCCGTTTTCCCCGCCGCGCGGCACGGTAATGATCGTCTGTGCCTCACGGCTGAAGCGTGAATCCGGCGCATTAGTCAGTAATATGACCGGGATCCCCAACCGCCGCGCCTCGGCCAGCGTAGTCAGTCCTTCACGATGCGCCGACTTCTGCCCCATCATGATCAACACATCCCCGCGCTTCATCTCCAGTAACTGTTCTGCCAGCAGAATACCCGTGCGGTTGAGTACACAGGCAGGCGTACCGATACGCGTTAATAATCTCGCGGTGTACTCGGCCAGCACCCCAGACGCACCAATACCAAAAATCGCCACCTGCTGCGCTTCTGCCAGTAAGGCCACCGCCTGCGCCATCGCCAGCCGGTTTTGCGGTTCGCTTAACGCGTCGCAGGCACGCTGATGCCCCTCGATCACAAAATCTATGCTGGCATTGATATCGCAGGAGAGCGCGCTCACCGTGGTATTCATCTTCTCTGCCGAGTTAATTCCCGGCCCGAGAAAACCTTCAATGGTCAGTTTCACATCGCGCAAACCCGCGAAGCCCAGCGCCTGAATGGCACGGATCACCGTCGCATCGGAGCTTTGCGTGGCGGCTGCAATCTCCATCGCGGTGTGCTCAAGCACCACATGCCGGTGTTCATTGATATAGCTGGCGACAGCATACAGCCGGGGCGACAGCTGGCTTGCCCGCGCCTTGAAGCGTTCGCCGTAAAGATCCACGCGTCTGCGCCCGGTGGACACACTCATGGCTGCCCCGCTTTTTCCGGCAGCGTACGCCCGGAAAGATGCGACTGAACCTGCGCGACCAGCAAGCCCAGCGAGGCATAAGAGTTTGAAATCACTTCATCACGTGACAATAAAATGTAATGCCCTTCACGGCAGGCGCGTAAAAAATCACAGAACCCCGGCATCACCCGATTCATATCGGCAATTTCATCAGCGGGTTTCCCCCCGGTGTCTGCACGCCAGGTATCGAATATGTAGTCTGCATCCAGCTCGGGCAGGCGCTCCGCACTGATGTCCACCCTGCCACCCTCCGGGATCGCATCCACCAGAGGGGGAAAACGAAAACCCGCATCACGCAATACCCGCCCCAGCGAATGATAGCTACGGTGTACCGTCAGCTTGCCGTTGTTCGCCTGTAGCACGGAGACGGTGATGTGTTGCGTATCCACCACATATTTGAGCTGTCTGATCTGCTCCTGATAGCGGCGCTCCAGAATCGCCAGCTGTGCCTGTCTGCCGGTCAGCTGCGCCAGCTTGCTGTAGATACGCGGCGCGCCCCCTTTCAGATGGTCAATACTGACCGTTGGGGCGATTTTCTCCAGCTGCTCCACCGCCATATTACGGCCTGGCTCAGTGATAATCAGATCCGGCTTCGCCGCCGCAATCGCTTCGATATCCATATCGGCGGTGCCGATAAACTGAATAGCCGAGTTATCGAAATCCACCCCGGTGAGCAAACCGCTCGAACGCAGAAAATGGCTGCCGTCCGGCCGCGTGCGTCCGTGGCTGGCGACGGGCGGCACGCCCAGCTCAATCAGTGGAATGGTGATATCCAGATCGTGCAGCGACACGATGCGTTTCGGATGCAGCGGCACCAGCACGGTGCGCCCCAGATCGTCGGTAAACGACTGCGTGGGCACGGCCGCACTGGCGGCAGCCCCGATCAGCAGCAGCAGAGAAAAGAGCAAACGCATAGCAGTTCCTTTAGTAGGGGCGAGGCATGCCTCGCCCGGATTACAGCGCATCACGACGGCGCCAGAGCAACAGCAGGAAAAACGGCCCGCCTACCAGGGCGATCACAATGCCCGCCGGAATTTGCAGCGGGGCAAATGCCAGCCGCCCGATGGTGTCGGTTACCAGCACCAACAGCGCCCCGATCAGCGCGCTGCCGCTGAGCAGCGCCACCTGGCCGCCACGCAGCAGAAAACGCGCCATATGCGGAGCGATCAGCCCGACAAACCCCAGGCTACCCACGCAGGAGACGCAGGCTGCCGTCAGTAAAACCGGAGCAGCAAAGCGGATCAACGCCAGATGCTGTAGACGCACGCCCAGCCCGCTGGCGGCCTGATTACCGAGCAGCGCCACATCAGACGCACGGGCAGTGAGAAACAGGATCAGCGCACCCGGCAGCGCCCAGCAGGCGGCAACGGCCAGCAGTGACCAGGTGGCGGCGTGCAGGCTGCCCGCCATCCACACCAGCGCCGTCTGCACATCGCGCACGTCGGCGGTGGTCATAAACACTCCGATCCCGGCCGAAAAAGCCCAGGACACGCCGATGCCGATCAGAATAAAACGCGGGCGCGAGAAATCCCGCGCCAGTGCCACCACCAGCAGCGCCACCAGCAGCCCGCCCGCCATCCCCGCCAGCGGACGCCACAGCAGGCCGAGCGACGGGAACAACAGGATCAGCGTCAATACCACGGCGCTGGTGCCCTCTTTCACCCCGATCAGCCCCGGATCGGCCAGCCCGTTGCGGGTAATGGATTGCATCGCGGCCCCCGCCATCCCCAGCATCGCCCCACTCAGGGCGGCCATCAGCAGGCGCGGCAAACGAATATCCCAGACAATGTAGTCCTGCTGTGACGGCAACGACGGTGCAAACAGCGCCCGGCCAATGGCCGATGCCGGGACGGGCAGCGATCCCTGGGTCACGCCGAACATCACCAGCGCCAGCGCCAGCACCGCCAGGATCGCCGCACAGGCCAGCGCACGCGGGCGCACCAGCAGGCTATAGTCGCCCCACTGCCAGCGGCGATAGCCTACCCGTTGCAGCCACATTTTCATTTAAAAAACCTCGACGCGATGCAGATAAACACCGGCGCACCGACCAGCGCGGTCATCACACCGGTTGCCAGTTCCTGAGGCGCAATCAGCGTGCGCGCGGCGATATCCGCCAGCAGCAGCAGCAACGCGCCGCACAGGGCCGACAGCGGGATCGCCAGGCGTATATCGTCGGTGATCAGCCGCCGCACAATATGTGGCACCACCAGGCCAATAAAGCCAATCGGCCCGGCCACCGACACCGCCGCGCCGCACAGCAGCGCGGTGGCAATCAGCCCCAGCAGCCGGGTGCGGGCAATATTCACCCCCAGCCCGCTGGCAATCACATCCCCCAGCGCCAGCACATTCAAACGCGGGGCAATAAACATCGCCAGCACCATTCCCACCGCACCCGGCAGCGCAGCAGCGCGGGTCACCGCCCAGCTTAACCCGGCGAGATCGCCCGCCAGCCAGGTGCGCATTTCCAGCAGCGTTTGTTCATCAAGGATCAGGATCGCCGCCGTGACCGACGAGGCAAAAGAGGAGATCGCCACGCCGCACAGGGTGACTTTCATCGGAGTCAGCCCGCTGCGTCCGGCGGAGGCCAACAGCATCACCAGCGCAAACAACGCGCCCCCGCCCCCGGCCGCAATCAACGGGCGACCCAACAGCCACCCGTCCCACTGACTGCCGAGCGCCGAGGCGATCACCACCGCCAGCGCCGCCCCGGCATTCAGCCCGAGGATATGTGGCTCACCCAGCGGGTTGCGGATCACCGCCTGAAGCAGAACCCCGGCCACACCCAGCACCGCGCCGGTCAGCAGCGCAGCCACCAGCCGCAACAAGCGCAGGTCAACAATCACCTTATGGTCAAAGTTACGCGGGTTAAATTCCAGCAGCGCCTGCAATACCGTGCCGGGGCCGATATAGCGCGCCCCCAGCCCAAGGTGGATCAGCGCACAGCCCAGCAGGGTCAGCAGCAGGATGATCAGTGCCACACCAGAACGGGCGTGGCGACGGCGGACTGCCGCAGCAAAGTCACTCATCCGGCGTGATCACGCGGCGCACGGAACGGCATAAAGAAGGGTTTTCCGGTCAGCGGGTTTACCGACATCTGGACCTCAACATCAAACACCTCTTTGATCAGCGCGGGCGTACAGTGCTCACCTTCGCGGATCACCCCCTGTAATCGTCCCTGACGCAGAAATACCAGCGTATCGGCGTAGTTCACCGCAAAGTTCAGGTCGTGCAGCACCACCACCACGGTGCGGCCATGCAGCCGCGTCAGGTCGTGCAGCAGTTCAAGAATGTCGACCTGATAGCGCAGATCGAGGAAGGTGGTCGGTTCATCCAGCAGGATGGTGGCGGTTTGCTGGGCCAGCGCCATCGCAATCCAGCAGCGCTGGCGCTGGCCGCCGGAGAGACTGTCGACGGGCAGATGGGCAAACTCCAGCGTGCCGGTCAGACGCAGCGCATCGTACACCGCCTCTTCATCTTCGCTTGACCACTGGCGCATGAAATTCTGCCAGGGATAGCGCCCGCGTGACACCAGTTCAAATACGGTTAATCCATCCGGCAACAGCGGCGATTGCGGCAGCATGCCCAGCTGGCGGGCCACCGCTTTAGTGGGCTGATCGTGGATGATTTTACCGTCGAGCCGCACGCAGCCATCGAGGGGCGCCAGCATACGGGCAATGGTGGTCAGTAATGTGGATTTCCCGGAGCCGTTCGCGCCGACCAGTACGGTCATTTTGCCGTGTTCGATGGTCAGGCTGACACCGTCAACAATGATTTTTTTGCCATAACCGGCAGAGAGTCTGTCGAGGACAATACCCTGTTGTGCGGGCGCCGGGAGTGCGCCTGCTGTCTTTTCCACCCGCTGTGGCATCTGCCGCTCCTGCACCGCAACGGCGTAGCAACCGGGCCAGCGCGCGCGTAAGTCTTAAATAAAAATAAATCTCATTCGTTTTCTCGATCATGCGTAGAAAGACTGTAGTAGTCAAGAAATAAAAGGTCGCATACCCACAGCGCAACATCCGCTTATCCGGGGCATCAACAGGCGATTGCAATAAAATTAATGACTATATTTATCAATTAATTAAAAAATAATACCCGCAATACGGATGTGACAATTCATCGGTAATCGGCTTGTGTGTTTTTTTGATGATTTTTGCATTTACTACTACATAACGGCATGTTTGAATGATTCTCAATTACATGTCTGAGCCACGGCGACGGGGTTTAACGGACAGGACTGCGCGTGACGCAACCCATCGGGCAATGAAAACAACACACCACGTCTCATTCAACAGAGAATGAGAAAGCTTGCGGAAAACACAATAAATGACTGAATTATCACCTTCTTTTCTGGGAAAAAAAGGGCGCGTACTGTTTTCAATGCTCTTTATCGGGGTGCTGACAACGCCGGCAGCGATAGCAGCAGACACGCCAGCCAGCAGCGTGAAAAAAAATGATGCCGACAGCAGCGATAACGGCACGCTGACCGTCGAAGCCAACGTGGCCGATGCCGATAAGCCAATGACCTCCGGCTATCAGCCGCTGAATTCTTCCACCGCCACGCTAACCACCATGCCGCTGCTGGATATTCCGCAGGTGGTGAACACCGTCAGCGACCGGGTGATTGAAGATCAGCACGCCACCACGCTGGATGACGTGCTGAACAACGTCAGTAACGTGGTTCAGACCAACACCCTCGGCGGCACTCAGGATGCGTTTGTACGCCGTGGTTTTGGCAGCAACCGTGATGGCTCGGTGATGACCAACGGCCTGAAAACCGTGCTGCCGCGCAGCTTTAACGCCGCGACCGATCGCGTAGAAGTGCTGAAAGGCCCGGCCTCGACGCTGTACGGTATTCTCGACCCTGGCGGCATGATCAATGTGATCACCAAACGCCCGGAAAAAACCTTCGGCGGCTCGATTCAGGCCACCTCCACCAGCTTTGGCGGCGGCACGGGCAGCGTGGATGTCACCGGTCCGATTGACGGCACGAATCTCGCTTACCGCCTGATCGGCTCCTATCAGCATGAAGATTACTGGCGTAACTTCGGCAAAGAGCGCAGTAGCTTTATTGCCCCGTCTCTGACCTGGTTTGGCGATGATGCCACCGTGACCGTCGCTTACTCACACCGCAACTACAGCACGCCGTTCGACCGTGGCACTATTTTCGATTTGAATACCGGCCATGCGGTGAATGTGAGTCGCGAAACCCGTTTCGATGAAGCCTGGAACATCACCGACGGCGAGTCGGATCTGGCGCAGTTGAATACCGAGTACCGCATCAATAACCAGTGGACGGCGAAGTTCGACTACAGCTTCAGCCAGGACAAATACAACGATAACCAGGCGCGCGTGATGGCCTATGATTCCACCACCGGCAACCTGACGCGTCGTGTCGATGCCACGCAGGGATCCACTCAGCGCCAGCACTCTGCGCGCTTCGATTTGCAGGGCGATGTGGTGATCGGCGGTTTCTATAACGAGATCCTCACCGGGCTGTCGTATGAGAACTACGATCTGCTGCGCACCGATATGATCCGCTGTAAGAACGTGAAAGATTTCAATATTTACAGCCCGTCTTACGGCACCACCGGCAAATGCACCACGGTATCGGCCTCCGACAGCGACCAGACCATCCAGCAGGTGAGCTACTCGGGTTACGTGCAGGACTCGCTGTACCTGACCGATAAGTGGATTGCGGTCAGCGCCATGCGTTACACCACCTTTACCGAATATGCCGGTAAGGGCCGCCCGTTCAATGTGAACACCGACAGCCGCGACAGCGCGTGGGTACCGAAATTTGGTCTGGTGTACAAAGCCACGCCGAACGTCTCGTTCTTCGGCAACGTTTCGCGTTCGTTTATGCCGCAGTATTCGATCGCCAGCTACATTGGTGAGCTGCCGCCAGAAACCGCGACCGCTTATGAAGTGGGCGCCAAATTTGACCTGTTCAGCGGCGTGACCGCCAACGTGGCGCTGTTCAATATCGATAAGAGCCACGTGCTGTACACCGATACGGTCAACGGCGAAAGCGTGGCGAAAACCGCCGGGAAAGTGCGTTCGCGTGGGGTAGAAGTGGATGTAGCGGGGGCGCTGACGCAGAACGTCAATGTGATTGCCAGCTACGGCTATACCGATGCCAAAGTGATGGAAGACCCGGATTACCAGGGCAAGATGCTGCCTAACGTGCCGCGTCACACCGGTTCACTGTTCCTGACTTATGACTTCCACAACGTGATTGGCGGCAATACGCTGACCGTTGGCGGCGGGGGCCATGCGGTTAGCCGTCGCTCCGGTAACAACGGCGAAGACTACTCGCTACAGGGCTACGCGGTGGCGGATGCGTTTGCGTCGTATAAGATCAAAACGCAGAACCCGGTGACCTTGCAGGTTAACGTGAAAAACCTGTTCGACAAGACCTACTACACCTCATCTATTGCCACCAACAATCTGTCCAACCAGATTGGCGACCCGCGTGAAGTGCAGTTCACCGTGAAGATGGATTTCTGATAGCGAAAGGGGCGACCGTTGGGTGGTCGCCCCTTTTCAGCAAAAAAGAACATTCAGGGTTCATGCAGGCTTGTGCCTTTTGGGAGGTCACCCTGGATTAAATCATCTAACTTTTTATGGATGTAGTACATCTGTTGGGGATTGTGCTTCGCTGCACCCAGTTCACCAAACATGTCTGCATGGTCAACCATAGTGAGAATGACAAGTACGGGATCGGCCAGCCCTTCACGTGTTTCAAACGTCACCACAAGCAGTGGATCCTGTTCCTCTCTGTCGTCAAGTACCCGGGTATGATGTAAACCGATATACAGCGGAACCAGAGAGCCATCCCCTTTTAAGTGTGACTCTTTTATCCAGCCATAACGAAATTGTTCGTCCTGGGTATAAACCCACACTTCTTGCTGCTTTTCCCAAAGCTGCTGAAGGTCATCAATGTCCTGGAAATAAGACAGGACAACTTCGCTGGTAAAACCATACTCTTCACTGATTTTTTGAAATAATCGGCTAGTCTCAACGCACGAAATTTTTACTTTTCTGGCCATGGCTGCTTCCTTCAACCTGACGTGCTTCGTCTATCCCTAATACGTCTTTCACGAACTGTGCACGGCGCTCCTCATATGAGCTCCCTTCAATGTGCACAGTGCCTGCTTTGCGCGCTTTAACTAACAGGCTTGAAAGATTCTCGGCATTAACGGGGGTATTTTTCATATTGCCTCCTGTTCACTTATCGACCAAGTATATCATAGTGCTGATGGGTTAAAAGAGCCTGCGCTTGAATGGAAGTACAACAAAGAATGGTTACCGCGCGCCGTGGATAACCCCCAGCGCGCTGCCCTTCCCCGCCTTTAACTGGCCATCAAAAACCGTAGCGGATTGCGTCCTTACTCTGCTGCATCAGCCCGTCGATTTTCTCCGAGTAAAGCTCTACACCGTTGCCGTCACCGGCCTGGGAACAGGCGCGTCGCTTTGCGTTGTAAGCCTTCATCAGCTGGGCCTGGGCAAACCCCGGTTTTCCGTAGCTGGCCATACTCTGCTCCCAGCACTGAATGGCACTGTCGCTGTCCTGCTGCGCCATAAACTGCTTACCCAGCTCATTTAACGCCTCCGCACAGGCTTTCGCCGGTAATTCCTGCCGTAAGATCTTGTCAATCGCGTCCATAAAACCTCCTGATAAATTAGTGGAAGAAGTTAAGGATATGGCCGAACACCAGCCCGACGCCGATCACATCGGAGTCGCTGAAGGTCACGTTCTGGAAGCCATACTGGCCGAGCAGCGGCAGTAACAGCGCGGGCAGCAGCGTGATAAACAGCCCGTGGAACACCCCGCCAATCACCGCACCGCGTCGCCCGCCCACGGCGTTAGCAAAGATCCCGGCGGTGCCTCCGGCAAAGAAGTTGGTCAGCATGCCCGGCAGGATCATCGCCAGCCCGACCCACGGGAATAGGAACATGCCGATCACCGCACCTATGGTGGTTGAGATAAAGCCGATGATCACCGCGTTAGGCGCATAGGGGAACAGCACCGGGCAGTCGAGTGCGGGCACCGCATCCGGCACGATGCGCAGCGCAATCCCGCGAAACGCCGGAACAATTTCAGCCAGCAGCAGGCGCACCCCCGCCAGCAGCACATAGACACCCACCACAAACTGGATCGCTTGCAGGAAGGCATAGACCAGATAGTTCACGCCATTAGAGGAAGCAGCCACCACCTCCGGGCCTGCGGCGATCGCCGGGATCAGGTAGATCGGGATCATCACCACCATCATCGACAGATAGGTGTCTTGCAGGAACGACAGCGCCTGCGGCAACTCCACATCTTCGGTGCTTTTGCTGACATCGCCGGTCACTTTTGCCACGCCCGCCTGCACCATATACCCGATGGTGCAGAAGTGGCCGAGGGCAATATCATCACCGCCGGTGATCTTACGCACGATCGGCTGGGCAATCGCGGGCATCAGCACCGCCATCACCCCGGCAATCCCACCACCGATCAGGATCAGCTCCACGCCGCGCATCCCGCCCATATAACCAATCACCGAGCAGACGGTTGCCATCCACAGCGAGGCCTGCCCGGTAAGGAAGATATATTTGTAGCGTGTCAGACGGGCGATCAGGATATTCACCACAAAGGCGACCACCATAATCAGTGCCGTTTCACGCCCGAGGGTTTGCTGCGCGATACCGGCAATGGAACCGACATCGGTCACCACGCCGCGCATATTAAAGCCTTTCTGGAAGATATCGCCGAGGAAGGTTAATGTGGCAACAATAATACTGGCGCCAGACAGCAACACTAAGAAACCCAGCAACGTTTTTAATGTTCCGGTGATCACCTGTCCTGGGCTTTTTCTCAGCGCAATCAGGCCAATCATGGCAATTAACGAGATCAGGATAGACGCCTGCCCCAGAACATCATGGACAATAAAGGTAAGGAAAGACATAGAACTCCCCTGCTTATTGGATTTAATCGGATTTAAAAAAAACACAAATTAAATAAGGTAGCCTTTTTCTTTAAGAATTGGCTCTAATTTTAGTTTTATTTCGTTCTTATCCACCAGGCGCTTAAGATAAATAATGGTGGAACTGATGGTGTAATGCTGAAACTGCGAACGGAAATTTTCGCCGGTCATGATAATATCGGCACGCGATGAGGTCGCGCTGGAAATATCACAGTGAGATAAGTCGGCATCCACACCCAGATCTTTCAGTGCCGCTTCAATACTCATTTCACAGGCAAAACTGCTGCCCAGCCCGGCACCGCATACAGCCAGAATAGATAATTTTTTCATCAGGCATACCTTAATTAAGTGTCTGTAAGTCCGCGACCTCTGACTGCGGGTATGATGACGGGCATCCCAGCCCTGACGGCGGTTCAGAACTGCTGGAGAATGTTCAGTACCGCTGACTTATCCCGTGCCTGCCTTAACTGTTCGACCACGCCGTCCTGGCAAAAAAGCTGCGACAGGCTGGCGATCATTTCAATATGCGAGTGGCTGTCGATAGCGGCCAGTGCAAATATCACATACACCGGATCGTTATCTTCACTGCCAAAGTTCACACCCTCAGAAATAATTAATAAGGAGAGTGCCGTATGATTCACCCCTTCTTCTGGCCGGGCATGGGGCATCGCAATACCTTCGCCCAGAACATAATAGGGACCAATCTGTTCATGCATATCATAAATAGCATTAAGGTATCGGGGTTGTACTGCACCATTATCGATCATCGGTTGCAATGCAATCTCAACGGCTTTACGCCAGTTATCCGTATGCGTTAACAGTTTCAGGTTACTGTCATTAATCCAGTCGGTTAACATACATCATCGCCCTGTTCATTATTCAGCAAGTTAATTCACTATACTTTCCGCAGAATGATAAAAACGTGATCAATATGACTTATTTAATAATAAACTATTAAATATCAGTTAATTAAATCAGAAACCATAGCTTCGCCCTGGTTAATTACACCAGTGGTAACACTCTTTATTTAATACGCCATTCATATTCAGGATTAATCCTGTTTATTTTTGGCAGAGGAGAATAAATTAACTAAGCCTGATTCACGATCTCCTGCGTCCAGTGAATTAACCCGTTGAAGTCAATCTCGCTGCGTTGATCGGCAACCCATACCGGCCCGAGTTGCATCGGTTCGGCGCGATCGGCCAGTTGTTGCAGCTCTGCCACGTATTCCGCTCCCGGATGTCCCGGTAACCGTGCGCCCAGTCTGCTGCTGTAACGCTGCGCGGCCATCTCACCGGGGATCTGGCACCAGATTTCCGCAACGCGATCAATGCCTGCCGCCTCGATAAACCCTGCCAGATCCGCTTTAGGCTGGAAGCCAAACCACGCATCAACAATAAAGGTGTTACCTGCCGGGGCAGCGGCAATAATCGACCAGATCACCTGATAAGCAGCAATACCCAGCTTACGGTTCATCGGGCGGTCAATACCTTCAATCTGACGCATAAACGGTTCTTTAATCTGATCCAGCGTCAGCAGCGGCCAGCCGGTTTCCGTCGCCAGACGGGTGGCGATATGGCTTTTTCCCGAGGCGGGTACGCCGTTCACCATCACCAGGCGTTTACCCTGGGTCCGGGGGGCAGAGTGCTGCAAAACGGGCTGCTCAGGCATGGCTGGTTTTTTCCTCTGGGGTACGGGCATGGAAGTACTTACCTATCACCGCCTGAATTTCACGCAAACGTGGGATCGCCAGCGTTTCCAGTTTTTCACGGGTGATACGATGATCCAGCGAGATGCAGTCTTTCCACAATGCACGCCCGGCAATCACGCCGGAAGCGCCGTTGCTCATGGCATCCGCCACCTGGGTCAGGAAGGTTGTATGATCAACCCCCGCCGAGAGTACGGCCCAGGGCACATCTCCGGCAAGCTCAGTGATATCGGCACAGGCTTTAGCGGATCCAGGATACGGGATCTTCAGCACTTTGGCACCCAGCTCCAGCGACAGTTTGGTGCCCTGATAGATCAGTGACGGCACGCGGCTTTTATAGGCTTCGTCCGGCTCTTCCGGCAGGGGATAGGTGAGGAATTCCACCACCAGTAACAGATCTTCGCGGGCGAAATCTTCGATGCAGTGACGCAAAATATCGAGATTATGTTGATTTGCCTCCGGGCGGTCGGCGCGTAAATAGACCATAATTTTACCGCCGTTAGCCCCCAGTTCGCGCACGCGGCGGGCGCTGATGCCCTCCACCAGACGCGAGTTGCGATAGCCTTCCGGGGTAGTATCGAAACCGGAGGCATCCAGGCCAATCAGCAAGGCGGTATCGCGATTGATAATCCCGTCATCGACCAGATCCGGTACGGCACAGACGGCATCCACCAGCACGCAGGACGCCTGGCTGGCAAGATAGCGGGTGATGTCCGCCTTGATACCACCGAGCTGCCGCTCGGAAATGGCTTTTTGCTGGTCAGGATCGGCGCTTAACAGCGAACGCATCGCACCGCGCTGGTCGCAGGCAATCACCAGCATCGCGCCGTTGCTGCCGCAAATTTGCTGATAACCGCGCAGTTCAGAAGTGGACATGTGTGACATTAGGGTGAACTCCTATACAGATTACAGGGTAAAAAGCCGTCGTAGACGACCCGAAAGTTACCTTTAGCCTGTGTGCACGACGCCGGGCTGTTGCCGGTGAATCTCCAGTCCTGTCAGGGGTTTCAGCCACCTGTGCACGTTGCAATTTTGCGGATGTTGAGCAATAATTCTCCAACCGATGAAGTGAGTGTAATACATTGCAGAAAGGAATTACAACCCTGAAAGAGCCACTTTTACAAGATCCCGCCACCACGCGGGCAATGATGCATATGGTGGCGAAGCTGCACTATCAGTCCGATATGTCGCAGGTCGATATCGCTAAAAAACTGGGCGTGTCCACCGCCACGATCTCGCGTCTGCTGACCAAAGCGCGCGCGGCGGGGATTGTACGGATAGAGGTGATTGAGCTGACGTCCCCTGAGGAGATCACGGCGGATCTGATTGCCCGGCTGGGGTTAAAAACCGCCGCCGTGGTGGAATCTCCGCCCGGCAATGTGCTCAGCGCCCTGAATGCGCCGCTGGCATCGCTGCTTCAGCAGGCCGATCTGGTCAGCGGTTCGGTGGTGGGCATCGGCTGGGGACGGGCGGTACGTGAAGTGACGTTATCCGGCCTGCCGCGCCTGCCGGGGGTGATGACGGTGGCACTTAACGGCGGTATGCAGCAGGCAGCAGCGCATTTTCAGATTAACGAATTTGTGCGCCAGGCCGCAGAACAGATGGAAGGTACGCCGCATTTCCTGCACGCGCCCTATATCTCGTCGCCAGTGCTGCGTGATGCGTTTCTCTGCGATCCGGGCGTGCAGCAAATTACCTCGCTGTGGGACGATCTGGACGTGGCAATCGTCGGCGTCGGCTTGACGCATCATGCGCCCCACCCCAGCGAAACCAGCACCGCCACCCCCGATGAGCAGGCGCTCAGCCATGCGGCAGGCGATGTACTCCGCCACTACGTCACCGAACAGGGGGAAGTGCTGCACTGGGAGGGCGAGCAGCGGATGATTGCGGCATCACCGGACCAGCTTCGTCAGACACCGTTATGCATCGGCGTGGCGGCCACGGCAGAGAAAGCCGCCGGGATTATTGGTGCGGTACGTTCCGGCATGATCAACGCGCTGGTCACCGATATTAAAACCGCGCAGGCCATCCTCGACCGTCTGGTCACCGATCCGCAGTAAATACAAAACTGCCTTTATCCTCAGCGGATAAAGGCAGCTCATTCGCAGTAAAAATAACGCCTTATAAGAAACAACCCAATACGGATTAATTCTCATTCCGCAGTATTAATCCCCTTTATATTCTAATAGGAATGGTTATCATAATCATTTATAAAACAGAACCATTTATATTCACAATGGAATGATTATCACTTACCAATCATACCTTTAGGTGATTTCAATAAAATTAGCCTATGCTATATAAAACGGTTTTTATTTTATCAGTCTGCGTGCATAATGCGCAGAAATCACCTGTTTACTCGTTATACTTCACGTTACAGAAACATTCACTCTGTCCCTGTAACATGAATTATTAAGAGTAATAAATCGCAAAATATAATGTTAAGGAGTCACCATGCTGACTAACGAAATGACCGCTCAGTTGAACGATCAGCTGAATCTGGAATTCTATTCTGCCAACCTGTACCTGCAGATGAGCGCATGGTGCAATGACAAAGGTTTTGAAGGTGCTGCTGCGTTTATGCGTGAGCACTCTGCGGAAGAGATGCAGCACATGCAGCGTCTGTTCAACTACCTGAGCGACACGGGCGCAATGCCGGTTCTGGGCACCATTGAAGCCCCACCGGTGACCTTCAACTCCCTGTACGAAGTGCTGGAGCAGGCTTATCAGCACGAGCAGCTGATCACCGCTAAAATCAACGAACTGGCGCACTCAGCCATGACCACCCAGGACTACTCCACCTTTAACTTCCTGCAGTGGTATGTGTCTGAGCAGCACGAAGAAGAGAAGCTGTTCAAATCTGTACTGGATAAACTGGCACTGGTGGGTAACAGCGGTCAGGCACTGTTCTTCGTCGATAAAGATTTGCAGAAACTGAGTGAGCCAGGCGCGCACCAGGGTTAATGATCGCTCTCCTTGTGAGATAACCGGCCGCCAGCGGCGGGTGATGAAAAAAAGCGAACCCTTTGCGGTTCGCTTTTTTTTTGCCTTACTGAGCCGGTTTCAGGGTCACCCAGTAACCCGGCTGATAATCGATCGGCAGGAAGCGCTGATGGAACTCCCGGAATGTGGCATCCGGGTCGATATCTTTAAACAGCTCAGGATGCAGCCATTTTGCCAGCATCTGAATGGCGACAAACTGATAAGGACTGTCGTAGAACTGATGCCAGATAGCGTGCGCATTGCCGTTGGTAGCCACCGGCAACGTACGGAAGGCCGGACGCGCCATCAGGGCGGTTAACCGCTGGGTCGCCAGCGCCAGATCCGCGCCAGGTCCCACGCCCACCCAGCCACCGGCCGTGTTGTAGTTTTTCCAGTTCGCGCCGGTCACCACCACCACATCCGGGCGTGAAGCGATAATCTGCTCCGGGTTGAGCGTGCCGAAGGTGCCAGGGATCAGCCCTTTAGCAATATTCGTTCCCCCTGCCACTTCCACCATACGGCCGAAGTTCTCGTCGCCGAAGGACATGCAACACTCTTCCGTATAGCCCCCAGCGCGGTCCAGCATCACTTTCGGGCGCGGACCCTGATAGTTCTTCAGGCGATCGATAACGATATCGATCTGCTTCTGGCGGAAAGCGATGATCTCTTCCGCACGTTCCGGTTTACCGACCAGTTGCCCCATAATGCGGATGCTTTTCACCGCGTTCTCAAACGGCTTTTCGCGGAAATCGATAAACACCACCGGAATACCCAGCTTGTTGAGTTTTTCCGTCAGTTTAGATTCATCGGTGGCGGCTTTCGATTCCAGGTTCATCAGCACCAGATCGGGCTTCAGCGTCAGCGCCTGCTCAACGTTAAAAGTGCCATCTTTCGCGCCGCCAAAGGTCGGCAGAGCGGTAATGGACGGGTATTTTTTGGCGTAGATCTGATAGCTGTCAAAATCAGCTTTCGGCAGATCGTCACGCCATCCCACTACACGCTGGAAAGGCGCATCGGTATCAAAGGCCGCCAGCAGATAAATCTGCCGCCCTTCACCGAGGATCACGCGTTTTACTTCAGATTTGATTTCGACCTTACGGCCGCTGACATCTTCCACCACAAACGGTGCAGCCAGCAGACTGGCTGACGCTAGCAAGCCACCCGCCAGGATCACTGCTTTACCCCAGAACGTCATAACACTCTCCACAGAGGAATAATAATTATTCTCAATCTCAATTGAGCTGGGGAATGCTACGACGCGGCCGGGGTTATTACAATATATGTCAGAAAATTTCGCCTGAGGAGGTCGGCCACAGAGGGATCCCCGCAGAAGCGTTGCTCGCTGTGGATGTTAAAACCTCCGCGGCATCTCGATCTGATGTAGGGGGCGATCATCTTTTCCGATCGCCCCGTGCTGATGATGTGCACCCAACGGGCGGACCGAAACAGAAGGGCCGCCCCTACGCGTCCTGAGTTGTTTTCAGTTTGGGTGTCGACATGGACCAGCGTTGCTGGTCAGAAAGTAAAACGGTAGAACTTCGTATCCACCGTCATCACCGGGAAACTCACCGGCAGATCCGTCCGGGGGATGTCTCTGAAGCCGTTTTTCTCGTAAAAACGATGCGCCGCAATAAACTTCGCGGTGGTGCCAAGGAAGATACTGTCCACGCCCCGATGACGCGCAAACATCAGCAGCGTATTGAGCAATGCCGAAGCCACACCCCACTCCCGGCCGCGATACGGTGCGGCGACAAACATCTTACGCAGCGCCGTTTGCTGCTGACCAATATCCTTCAGGCCAATACAGCCCACCACGCGATCGCCAATCTGCGCCAGCCAGAAATCGCCGTTGCCCTGCTGGTAAAAATTCCCGATATCGCTGAGATCCGGCTGCTGCGCTGCCGTAATGGCAATACCGAACTCCTCATTCTGGATCGGCAGGATCAACTGCACAACACCGGGCTGGTATTCAGGTCGGTAGCGCTGGATAGTGACAAGCTCGCTGGGCATCATACGTGGCTCCGCTGGTTTAAGATCGTTCGGCAGGAGTTTAATCTATCGCTTTTACTAATACGTTGGCGAATTAAAAATCGTAGTAAATCGACAACGACGTCACGTTCGGATCATTCGCCGTCGTGGCGGTAAATGTTTGTTCCAGATAGACGGAAAAACCGTAAGCCAGCTGCGTGTAAATCCCCAGATAGCTGTGGTTGGCATGATAATGTTCATTCCCCTGCAAACGCAGCGTATCGACAGCAAAATAGGGCTGAACGCTGTGCAGATAAGGTTTGTTGATCGGGAAGGTGTAACCGGCAAAAGCTTCCAGTCCGTAACCGTGTCGCGCGAAATAGTCGTCGGTACTCTGCGGGGGGACAGCAGGAACATAGTGGCGATACATCGTGGCGGTACTCACCAGATACCAGTTGCCCGGCGTCCAGGTCATCGCGGCGCCGCTAAACGCCTGACGATAATGACGTTGTGTCGCGCCCGCTCCCCGCACCGTCGCGTTGGTCTGATTCCAGCTGGCGCTCATGGTGAGGTCTTTTGCCAGCCGATAATCAAAACCTATTCCGCCACCGCGCTTACGCCGGTAATACTGGCTGTTATCCAGCACCAGCTCATCCTGCGGCAGCAGATAACTCGCATAAAGCGTCAGGTCACCAAAAGTATTTTTATATTTCAGGCTGTTACGCGGCCGCTCCCCCCCATCATAATCCCCCCCGACGCCAATCCAGTTAGCGCTGGCATTGCCATCATTACCCCAGACATCGCTTTTTCCCCCGATGGTGTCGTAATAAACGCTGTACTGGTGGCCAAAGGTCAGCGTGCCGTAGCGATCATCTTTAATGCCGCCAAACAGCTTACGCTGCCGATCCCAGCTCCGGTCATGATCGTAATGGTGTTTCAGGCCCAGCGCATGGGCGGTATCCACGCCCAGCGAGTAGAAACCGATGATTGACGTGCCGGGCCTGAGCAGGTAATCCGCACTGAAACGAAAGCGTGTACCGCCGTCATGCCCGGCGTGATTATCCTCCCCCCTATGCCAGATAAACTCCGGGCGAACACTGCCGCTGACGCCCAGGCTCAGCGGGGCTAACCACGGATCTGTGAGGGTGTTTTTTTCCAGCACGGTGATGGTCGCACTGGCCGAAGATGAAACCACAACCAGCATCACGACCGCCAATGCCTTCCCTGTTTTTTGCATCCTGAATATCACCTTATCGCCCCACCAAACCACAGCCAGCCGTTCTGCCAGGCGATATCATCAATAAATGATGTTTTTTCCTCGTGCGTTTTAGTGGGATGTGCGGTGTTTAATTCTCTTTTTGTGAGTCACCGCAATAAAGACGAAATAAGCGCGCCAGCTCGGCCCCCATCGGCGTCAACGTGCTGTCCTTCCGCTGGATTAAATAGAACGTGGCATTGGGCAGCACCTCTTTAATATTCAGCGCCACCAGCTGGTTGCCGAGGATCGGATCGCCAATCACATCGCTGGAGAGAATACTGACAAAATCACTCTGCGCGATCAGGCTGGTACAGGCCATAAAGGTTTCACAGGTGACGCTGATCGCCGGGGCCATGCCCATATCGTGCAGCAGATCATGCAGCAGACGATAGTAGCTGCCGCGTGGCGTTGGCATCGTCCAGTCGCAGTGCTGCAATTCCGCCAGCGATTGAACGTGCTCGCACGGGTGCCCTTTGCGCACCACCACGCGATACTCGCGCTCCATCAGCCGTTCATAGCTCAGCTCGCTGTCCAGATGGCCGGGATAAGACGTGTTGATGGTGAAATCCAGCTCGCCCTGCCGCAGCTCAGGGATCATCGAAACCAGTTGCCCCTCCACAATGCGGATCTTCACATTCGGAAACTGGCGACGAAACTGGGTGATCACCTGCGGCATCAGCGTGCGGGCAATACTGCCGCCTACACCGATATTCACCGTGCCACCGGCCAGCCCCAGCCGCTGCTGAATGTCCTCCTGCGCAACGCGCAGCTCTTCAATCACCAGGCTCGCATGCTGGAAAAAGTTATCACCAATATCGGTGAGTGCCACGCCCTGGCTGCGCCGGATAAACAGCCGGGCACCGAGCACCTCTTCCAGCTCCTGAATCGATTTAGTCAGCGCGGGCTGTGACAATCCGGCGACGCGGCTGGCAGCGCGAATGCTGCCGTGACGGGCAACGTCAACAAAGGCGCGTAGCTGGTGCAACTTGATGGAGGCAGGCATAGGTTTTCCTTATGTGATAACCATTGGTTATCAGTCATAAGATATTGGCATCTTCTGCCGCCAGATTCCATTGTGTAGAACAGAAAGTGATAACACTGAAATCATGATGCCCAATCAGAAGGATGAACCATGCACCAGGCTATTGCTGACTTTGTGAAAGAGATTGCGCCACGTCTTCAGGAGCGGCGACGTGACCTGCATAAATTTGCCGAATCCGGCTGGCTGGAGTTCCGCACCGCCACCCTTGTGGCGGCTGAACTGCATCGCCTTGGCTATCAGCTCCAGCTGGGTAAAGAGGTGGTGAAGGCCGACGCGCGCATGGGCCTGCCTGCGCCAGAGGTGCTGGCACAGCACGAACAGCGCGCGCTGGAACAGGGTGCGCTGCCCGAGTGGCTGCCGCACTTCTCCGGCGGATTCTGCGCGATTGTCGCCACGCTGGCGACCGGCCGTCCCGGCCCGGTGATGGCATTCCGCGTGGATATGGATGCGCTGGACGTGATTGAAAATCAGACCGCAGAGCACCGCCCGCACGCTGAGGGCTTTGGCTCCGTTAATGCGGGCATGATGCACGCCTGCGGCCACGACGGTCACACCACTATTGGCCTGGGCCTGGCGCAGGTGCTGAAGCAGTTCGAAGCCGAACTGAGCGGCACCATTAAGCTGATTTTCCAGCCCGCTGAGGAAGGCACGCGCGGCGCAAAATCGATGGTCGAAGCAGGCGTGGTTGATGACGTCGACTTCTTTACCGCCATCCATATCGGCACCGGCGTTCCGGCGGGTGAACTGGTGTGCGGCAGCGATAACTTTATGGCGACCACCAAGCTCGACGTCAGCTTCCGTGGTAATGCCGCCCATGCAGGCGCACGCCCCGAAGAGGGCAGCAACGCGCTGCTGGCTGCCGCGCAGGCCACGCTGGGGCTGCACACACTGACTCAGCACAGCGGCGGCAGCGCCCGCGTTAACGTCGGCGTCTTGCAGGCGGGCACCGGGCGTAACGTCGTCGCTGACCGCGCGATGATGAAGGTGGAAACCCGTGGCGCAACCAATGAAATCAACGACTTTATCTACCAGCGTGCGTTACAAGTCCTGAAAGGGGCGGCAGAAATGTACGGCGTGGCGCATCAGGTCACGCTGATGGGCGCAGCGCGCAGCAGCCAGCCCACCGCGCCGTGGGTGCGTTATATCCGCCACCAGGCGCGGCACATTCCTGAACTGACCTCGCGAGTCGACAAGCGCGGCGTAGCGGCCGGATCGGAAGATGCCACCTACATGATGGAGCGCGTCAAGCAGCACGGCGGGCAGGCCTCCTACATCATTTTCGGCACTGAACTGAGTGCCGGGCACCATAACGAAAAATTCGACTTCAACGAGCAGGTGATAGCCGTGGCGGTGAAAACCCTCGCAGCGATTGCGCTCAATATTGCTGAATTCGAGCCGGAGGCGTGATGAACCAGGCAATGAATGACTTTGTGGCGCACTACATCGACCAGCATCAGGCGCGCTTCAGTGCGTTAAGCGATGCCATCTGGGACCAGCCGGAAACGCGCTTTAGCGAAACCTTCGCCGCCGGGCTGCTTGCCGGGGCGCTGGAGCAGGAAGGGTTCCGCATTCAACAGGCGGCGGGCGGCATTGAGACGGCGTTTATCGCCAGCTACGGCAGCGGCCAGCCGGTGATCGCCCTGCTGGGGGAATATGACGCGCTGGCCGGGCTGAGCCAGCAGGCGGGATGCAGCACGCGCACGCCGCTGGTCACGGACGGCAATGGCCACGGCTGCGGCCACAATCTGCTGGGCACCGCGGCGCTGGCGGCGGCCTGTGCGGTAAAAGCCTGGCTGCAACAACACGGTAGCGCGGGCACCCTCCGCTTTTACGGCTGCCCCGGCGAAGAAGGCGGTTCCGGTAAAACCTTTATGGTGCGTGAAGGGCTGTTCGACGACGTGGATGCCGCGCTGACCTGGCACCCGGAGGGGTTCAGCGGCATGTTTAATACCGCCACCCTTGCCAATATCCAGGCGGCGTTTCACTTCAGCGGCGTCGCCGCTCACGCGGCCAATGCCCCGCACCTCGGACGCAGCGCGCTGGATGCCGTCACCCTGATGAACACTGGCGCTAACTTCCTGCGCGAACACATTATTCCTGAAGCGCGGCTGCACTATGCGGTGACCAACAGCGGGGGCAGCTCCCCGAATGTCGTGCAGGCCGAAGCGGAAGTGCTGTATCTGGTGCGGGCGCCGCAGCTTGATCAGCTGGAAGATATTTACCAGCGGGTGAGCGATATTGCCCGTGGCGCCGCGCTGATGACCGGCACGCAAATGCGCGTGCGCTTTGAAAAAGCCTGCTCCAACTATCAACCCAACCGGGTGCTGGAACAGCTGATGTACCGCCAGCTCACCCACTTCGGATTGCCCGATTACACCTCCGAAGAACGCCAGTTTGCCAGCGAGATCCGCCAGACGCTGACCGCCGACGATCTGCGTAACGCCCGGCTGAATGCCGCGCGTACCGGGGGCGCAGCAGGTCACGCCTGGGCAGAGGAACTGGGCGATCGCGTGCTGACGGAGAGCGTTGCGCCTTATTGCGCCAGCGATGAAGTGCTGTACGGCTCCACCGACGTCGGCGATGTCAGCTGGGTAGCCCCCACCGCACAGTGCTTTACCCCCTGCTTCGCCTTCGGCACCGCGCTGCACAGCTGGCAGCTCGTGGCCCAGGGCCGCACCCCGATTGCCCATAAAGGCATGTGTCTTGCAGGTAAAACCCTGGCGGCAACCGCGCTGGCGTTATTCAGCGACGCCGATGTCCTGGATCAGGCGCAGCAGGAATTCCGTCAGCAGCGGGCCAGACAGCCTTACCACTGCCCTATTCCGCCAGGGGTTACACCCACGCCGCTGGCGTAACGATATTCGACGTTCCCGGAGGCCTGGCTCGATCCCGGCCCCGTTAAAAAAATAACACGCAAACAACACCATAACGACGACAAGGCAATAGGGTTAATCAATGAGCGAGACAACAGCAGCGAACAAAAGCCCCGGAAAGATCTTTCACTGGATTGAACGTATCGGCAACAAAATACCCAATCCGTTTCTGTTATTTGTTTATCTGATCGCGGTGCTGATGATATCCACCGCGCTGCTCTCCTGGTTCGGCGTGGCGGTGAAAAACCCGGCCAGCGGCAAAATGGTCGAGGTCAAAAACCTGTTGAGCGTGGCGGGGATCCAGTGGATCCTGCCGAATATCATTAAAAACTTCAGCGGCTTTGCCCCGCTGGGTTCGATCCTCGCGCTGATGATCGGTGCCGGGCTGGCAGAACGGACCGGGCTGTTGCAGGCGCTGATGAATAAGATGGCGTCGTTTGTCAGCGCCCGCTACGCCAGCTATATGGTGCTGTTTATCGCCTTCTTCAGCCATATCTCGTCGGATGCCGCGCTGGTGGTGATGCCGCCGCTGGGCGCTCTGATGTTTATTGCCGTCGGTCGCCATCCGGTCGCCGGGCTGCTCGCCGCGATTGCCGGGGTGGCTTCCGGCTTTACCGCCAACCTGCTGATTGTGACTACCGATGTGCTGCTCTCGGGCATCAGCAGCGAGGCGGCCAAAGCGGTGAGCGATACCGTTCACGTCAGCGTGATCGATAACTGGTTCTTTATGGCCAGCTCGGTGATAGTGCTGACCTTCGCAGGTGGATTGCTGACGGATAAATTTGTGGAGCCGCGCCTGCCCGCCTGGCAGGGCAGCAGCGAAGAGAAGCTCGCCAGCCTGACGCCGTTGCAGAACCGTGGTCTGCTGATGAGCGCGCTGGCTGCGGTGGTGTTTATCGGTCTGGTGGCGCTGATGGTGGTGCCGGAAGGGGCAATGCTGCGCAATCCGGGCAGCGGCTCGATCATCCCGTCGCCGTTTATTCAGGGCATCGTGCCGCTGATTATTCTGTTCTTCTTTGTGGTGGCGATTACCTACGGCGTGGCAACCAAGCAGATCACCCGCCCGGACGATGTGCCTGCCCTGCTGATTGAACCGATGAAAAGCATGGCCGGATTTATCGTGATGGTGTTCCCCCTCGCCCAGTTTGTGGCGATGTTTAACTGGAGCAACATGGGCACGTTTATGGCGGTGGGGCTGACGGATGTGCTGGAACAGATGTCGATGACCGGGGCGCCGGCGTTTATCGGGCTGATGTTCCTGTCGGCGTTTCTCTGCATGTTTATCGCCAGCGGTTCGGCTATCTGGTCGATCCTCGCGCCGATTTTCGTGCCGATGTTTATGCTGCTCGGCTTTCACCCGGCTTTCGCCCAGATGATTTTCCGCATCGCCGACTCCGCCGTCCTCCCGCTGTCGCCAATGTCGCCGTTCCTGCCGCTGTTCCTCGGTTTCTTGCAGCGCTACCGTAAAGACGCCCAGCTCGGCACCTATTACACGCTGATTATGCCGTATCCGCTGGTGTTTTTTGCCGTGTGGATTGTGCTGCTGCTGGCGTGGTATGCGCTGGGTCTGCCGATTGGGCCGGGGGTGTATCCGGCGCTGCCGTAAGGGGATGCATGCGGGTGTAGGGGGTGACCTTCTTTTTCGGTCACCCCGAAAGGTCAGGTCAACGTCTTAAGATCAACGTCTTAAGATCAACGTCTTAAGGTCAACGTCTTAAGGTCAACGTCTTAAGGTCAACGTTAAGGGCGTTTCGCTTTCCCGCTGCGCGGGCGAAGCGACAAGGGGCAGCCAGTCGCCGCTGCCCCTTGACCCCGGGCTTGCGGCAGGCGCATCGCCCGCTTACAGCGGGTTCCCTCAGTCTATCGGCTTTCCGGCCGGACCGGTTGTGACGGGACATCCCTGTCCCGGCACGCCCTCTCGCCAACGTCCTGTTGGCTCGTCCTGGAAATCCGCTCTCCTTCGGCGAGGCTTAATTGCCGCTCAAAGGTCAATACCAAAAGAAAAATCAAAGGCATACCAAAAAACAAACCAGACACAAAAGCGCCTTTTTGGCCA